>CALEFD010000067.1 GCA_937876995.1 uncultured Bacteroidales bacterium
GAATCTCTTTAGCGGAAGAAGAGGGATTCGAACCCCCGGACCCGTGAAGGTCAACGGTTTTCAAGACCGCCGCATTCGACCACTCTGCCATCCTTCCTTGCGTCCACAAGTGCTTTCTTGCTTTTGCGATGCAAAGGTGGGGTTTATTTTTGAGAAAAACAAACAATATGCTTCTTTTTTTTATATCTTCGCGTTAATTATGATTTACCCGAACAATTTTGAAGAAAAAATAGGATTTAACGAAGTAAGAGAGATGCTCTCTAACAGATGTATCTGCTCTTTGGGGAAACAGAAGGTTGAAGAGATGGCGTTTCTTACAGATTACTCCATTATCAACACTCTGCTTGACCAAACTATGGAATTTGTCAAGATAATCCAGGACTCCACCTCTTTTCCGGATCAAAACTATTTTGACGCAAGAGAATCACTGATACGCATAAAAGTTATTGGTACTTGGATGGACGAAACAGAGCTGCTCTCTTTATGGAGATCGTTAGAAACCATCAGTGCTATTGTAGAGTTTTTAAATAAGGAAGAGAATAAAGCTCTCTACCCCAACCTTTGTATTCTTACAGAGACAGTATCGGTATTCCCCGCTATAAGTCAAAGCATAAGCAGAATGCTAACAAAATTTGGAAAACTGAAAGATAATGCATCGCCCGATCTATATCAGATAAGAATGGATTTGGCAAACACCACATTCAGTATATCCCGAATTCTAAATGGTATTCTTAAACAGGCACAACGTGATGGTTTAGTAGATAAGGATGCATCTCCTGCTATGCGTGACGGACGATTGGTACTTCCCGTAGCACCCGGACTAAAGAGAAAAATTAAAGGCATAGTGCACGACGAATCTGCTTCTGGTAAAACAGTCTTTATAGAACCGGAAGAGGTTGTGGAAGCCAACAACAAAATAAGAGAATTAGAAGCAGAAGAGAGACGAGAAGTGATACGTATTCTCACACACTTTGCAGATTCTATTCGCCCCGATATTCCTGCCATTCTTGATTCTTACAAATTTTTGGCAGAAATAGATTTTATAAGAGCCAAAGCAAAACTGACATTAGATATAGATGCCGGCAAACCCATTTTTGAACGAAAAACTGTAATAGATTGGGTACAGGCAGTTCATCCACTTTTAAGACTGTCGTTAGCCAAACATAATAAGAGTGTTGTTCCTTTAGATGTTAATCTGGATGCTAAAAACAGCATACTACTAATTTCCGGTCCAAATGCCGGTGGTAAATCTGTCTGTCTAAAAACAGTGGGACTTCTTCAATATATGTTACAATGCGGCCTGCCTGTTCCTATGCGCCATAACAGCCATGCAGGCGTATTTAAAAGCATCTTTATGGATATAGGCGATGAACAGAGCATAGACGACGATTTATCAACCTATTCAAGCCATCTGTTGAATATGAAACAGATGATAAAATTTGCCGATAATCGCAGCCTTATATTAATAGATGAATTTGGTAGTGGTACAGAACCAAACATAGGTGGCGCTATAGCAGAAGCTGTATTGATGCGCTTTAATAAGAATAAGGTGTTTGGTATAATTACAACTCACTACCAAAACCTGAAACACTATGCCGACCAACACGAAGGAATCAAAAATGGAGCTATGTTATACGACAGGCATCTGATGCAACCACTATATATACTCCAAACAGGAAATCCGGGCAGTTCGTTTGCTGTGGAAATAGCCAGAAAAATAGGTCTGCCGGAGGATGTTATAGAAGATGCTTCACAAATAGTAGGACGTGATTATATAAATGCCGATAAATATCTGCAAGACATAGTTCGCGATAAACGTTATTGGGAAAACAAACGTCAGAATGTTCATCAAAAAGAGAAACAACTGGATGAACAGATAGCACGTCATCAGGCTGAATTAGATAATCTGCAAAAAGAGCGTAAGACTATTCTTAAAGAGGCTAAAGAGAAGGCTGACCAACTGCTGCAAGATTCAAATGCAATGATTGAGAATACCATTCGCACTATTAAAGAATCTCAAGCAGAGAAAGAGCTTACACGTTTGGCACGTCAGGAATTGAGCGAATTCAAAGATGCCATAGACAACAAAACCAATAGCGCAGAAGAAGATAAGATACTGCGTAAGATGGAGCAGATACGTCAAGCTCAGGAACGTAGAGCTAAACGCAAATTAGAAAAGCAGAACAAAGCTGCTCAGAAGGTAAAAACAGGCATATCTCCTACTCCAACCATAACAGTCAAACAGGCTCCTGCAAAGGTTTCTGCAACCTTTAAGGTAGGCGATTCTGTACGCGTTATAGGTCAAACTGTTGTTGGCGATATTGTTGCAATAAGCAAGAACAATGTTACTATTGAATTTGGCAGCATTCGAAGTACGGTAAAGATGGACCGAATAGAGCATGCTGAACACAATAAAAAACAGGAAGAGAGTAACAAAAATGCAACGTATATAAGCAAATCAACCCGCGATGAGATATACTCCAGAAAATTAGCGTTCAAACCCGATTTGGATGTACGTGGTATGCGTGGCGAAGAGGCCATACAGACTGTGATGCACTTTATAGACGATGCAACACTTATAGGAATGAGCAGAGTTCGTATTCTGCATGGTACAGGTAATGGAATTTTGAGGAATCTTATAAGACAATATCTGCATACTATTCCTGCAGTAAGCCATTATCAGGATGAACATATACAGTTTGGAGGACATGGTATAACAGTAGTAGATTTAGGATAATTATGAATACAAAATTTATAGGACCTCACGTTTCAGCAAGTGGTGGCGTTTTTAATGCCCCAAAAAATGCAGTAGAAGTAAATGCCACTGCATTTGCACTATTTACAAAAAATCAACGTCAGTGGTTTAGCAATCCACTTTCCGAACAAGAGATAGCCAGGTTTAAATTAGAAAGAGAGAAAAGTGGTATAGATGCCAAATATATATTGCCTCACGATAGTTATCTTATTAACTTAGGAAGCCCCGATCCGGAAGGATTAGAAAAATCAAGAAATTCGTTTATTGATGAAATGCAACGATGCGAACAGTTGGGACTTACTATGCTAAATTTCCATCCCGGAAGTCATCTAAAGAAAATTACTCTCGAAGAGTGTTTGGAAAGGATTTCAGAAAGCATTAATATAGCTTTGGAAAAGACACAGGGAGTTACAGCAGTAATAGAAAACACATCGGGACAAGGTAGTAACGTAGGTTTTGCATTCTGGCAGATAAAAAGAATTATTGATGGTGTAACAGACAAAAGCAGAGTTGGTGTTTGTATTGACACATGTCACACATACACAGCCGGCTATGATTTGAAAAACAACTACGATTCTGTGTGGGAAGAATTCGATACAGAGGTGGGAATGAACTATCTGCGCGCCATACACTTGAATGATTCCAAAAAAGAGCTTGCCACACGAGTTGACAGACACGATTCAGTAGGAAAAGGTTTCTTAGGTATGGATTTCTTTAAACGTATTATGGCAGACCGCAATCTGGATCATATACCGTTTATATTAGAAACTCCGGATGAATCTTTATGGGCAGAAGAGATTGCTCTGCTCAAGGAATTATCGGCTTATTGATACCTATTCCATAAAGAGCAAAATCACCGCGTACAGGGTCATCGGGCCAAATCTCTTTCAAATGGTCTGTTATCTCTGTCGCGGTTTTTATATCTGCGCACTTTCTTGATGTAAGTCCTAATTTAACTGACTCTTGATAAACGTGTGTATCAAGTGGGATAATCAAATCAGAAGGCGACAAACTGTTCCACAGACCAAAATCAACAGGACTCCCTACTCTAACCATCCAACGTAAAAACATATGCAGACGTTTGTTTGCAGAAGTACTACAAACCAACGGAATACCATTTATGCCGTTAAACATTTTGCGCAATTCCATATCATCGGCTTCAAGAGTTCCATTGCTTAACAACACTTCTCTGATTCTTTCTGCCAGAGATATAAAATCTGACCACTTGTAAAATCTGTACAATGTATTGTTTTCACTATTCTTTAAAGAACTATATCCCTTATCAACTATAAATCTATACGGACCACCTGCATTATTCATTGTATTGTGCAAGTTATCCAAAATATTCAGAAACACCTTTCTGCTGCCGTAAGCCATCCATGCAGATATAAAAGCAGAAACCTCTATATCTTCCCTACTACTATATTTATGTGGGAATTGTATAGGATCTGCTCCTATAAAATCTGCTGTTTCATATTGAACAGCAGCATCATTCAGCAGTTGTTTCAGGCTGTTCTTCATTATTAATACCTTTCTGTTTTAAGTACTCTGAAGGTGTAATACCAAAGAAAGATTTAAACGTAGTTGAGAAGTGAGTCTGCGAAGAGAATCCAACTTCGTATGCTATTTCAGAGATATTTGCACTTAAAGTTTTATTTAACAACACCTTAGCCTGTTGCATCCTAATATTCTGGATGAAACGTGCCGGTGAGAAACCTGTAATATCTTTAATTTTTCTGTTCAGTTTACTCTTGCTAACTCTAAGATCTCTCATCATCTGTTCAACATTGAATTCACTATTTGAGAGATTCTTATTGATCAGGTCAACAACCTGTTTCATAAACTGTTCATCGGTAGATTCTATATGCACACTTTCAACTATGGTCTTCTGTTCTTGATTACCGGAGAATTTACCCTTCATAATAAGTCGGTTGCTTATAAGATTGGCTGCCGTAGATTTAAGTTCATTCATATAGAATGGTTTTGGCAGGTATGCATCGGCTCCAGTCTCAATACCCAGCATTCTATCTTGCAGTTTATTCTTTCCTGATAACACAATTACAGGGATATGACTGGTATCTACATTCATCTTTAGTTTCCTTAATAATGTTATACCATCCATTTCCGGCATTACAACATCGGTAATTACCAAATCGGGCTTTTGAGATATTGCCATACGCAATCCCTCTAAGCCATTTTTACAGGTAATCACTTTATATATAGATCTGAAATTAGTACTGATATATTCTAACATAGAATCATCGTCGTCCACTACAAGTATCTTTCTGTAATGTGATGGATTGGATTCCAACTCCATGAGTTCAGTCTCACTAAATCTCATCATAGAGAGTTCTTTTCTCACAGATTCATTTCCAACGTCAATATCATCTTCTTTAATATGTGCTTTACCTAATGGAAGACGGAAAGTGAATACAGAACCTTTTGTATCTATTCTGTTCTCTGCCCATATCTCTCCACGGTGTAAATCTATTAAAGCCCTACAGAAATTCAGTCCAATACCCATTCCCAAGGTCATTGATGTAAGAGTATTTTGTGCTCTATAGAATCTGTCAAATACTCTTGTAACATCTTCTATATCCATACCTATGCCATTGTCCGATATTGATACCTGAGCATAGTTTCTTAATGGTCCGGATTTTGATTCATCTATTCCTACATCAAGTTTCACTTCAATAGAGCCACCATCGGATGTATATTTAAATGCATTAGATAGTAGGTTCATCATTACCTTATCTATACTATCTACATCAATATAAATAGGTAACTCTTCTACTGTATGAGTATATGTAAAATCTATCTCTCTACGTTCTGCAGTCTGAGTATATAATTCAAAGGTACCCATTATGAAATTCACAAAATCTACCTCTTTATAATGAATATTCATCTGCCCTTCATCATACTTTCTTAAATCTAAAAGCTGATGTATAAGGCTTAGAATCTTGGTAGAACTTTTGTGCATCTGTTGCAATTGCTTATGAGTGCTAACATTCAAATCGTTCTGTGCCATAAGTTCTTCAAGAGGAGAAATAATCATGGTCATAGGAGTACAAATTTCATGAGCAATATTTGTAAATGCTTGCAGTTTAGCTTCACTTACATTCTGTTCACCACGTTTTCTAACTGCACGTATGATAAATATAATCAACAATATAATCAGTATTCCGTAAGCACAATAAGCATATATACTGAGATACCAAGGCGGAGTAACACGAATACTGAATGTTTTTACGTTTGAAAGACTATCATTCATTCTGGCTCTTACACTCAGTTTATGTATTCCTGGATTTAAATGTGAGAAGTTAATAGTATTCACTCCTGTTGGTGTTGAAGACCATTTTTCACGCGATGCATCGAAAGTATATTCATAGCTTATGCAATCCTCTTCACCAAAATTCAGAGTGGTAAATTCTAGTGTAATTGAATTATCTTTGTATGACAGATTGAAAAAATCTGCCTCCATAAGCGAAACCACATCAGTAAATTGGCTATTAGATATATTTGACAACGATATAGGTTCATTGTTAATGTCAAACGATGTAAGCAGTATGTCGTTCACCATTGTTGATGTATTGATATTCTTTGGGTTAAAATATGTAATACCGTTGTTGCTGGCAAAGAATATCATTCCCGAATTTGAATTACCGGCAGATACTTTATTATATGTTCTATCTCTTAAACCGGCACCTGAATAGTATCGGTCAATAGTAGATGTTTCAGGATTTAATTTATTCAGACCGGATTGGGTACTTACCCATATATTGCCATTTTCATCTTCTTCTATACCATTAATAACTTTATCGGAGAGCCCTTCTGATTCTGTATATAGTTTAATTACATCTGCAGAACGATCAAACATCATCAATCCCATATTTGTACCAAACCAGAGTCTCTCTTTAGAATCCTCTTTTATTACGTAGCAACTTGTTGCACTAACTGTTTGGCGTATTCTTGCAACATCAAGGAACCTGTTGGTTTTCAAATCGTAGCAGTCTATTCCGTTGTCATGCCCCAACCATAAGAGATCTTCATTGTCTATAAACATGGCATAAATCCAGTCGTTAGAAAGTGTGTATTCACTATCTTTTGACACCATATCGGACCATGTAGTTGTGGTTGTATCGCCTGGAATATGGCGCGTAAAACCTTGTCCCAATTCTGAAAAATAGATATAACCATGACTATCTTCTACGATAGTATAGATTGCAGCATATTCATTTCTTATAATAGACTCTAAATCTCCGTTTTCAGTATCAAGCAGTGATAATCCACCACTGGTTAATCCCACCCAGATTTTTCCATCTTTAGATTGATAGAAACAACTGATATATGGTTGGTTCCTGTTATTGATGGTTACAACTCCATCCGGATTGATGCAGGTCAAACCTTTATTGTTATATCCTATCCATAGATTTCCGTTATAGTCCTGCATCAAAGCTGTCACTACACCGGATATATTCTCTTTAAAATCTGCAAATCTGTAGTAACCAAACTGATTGGTATCTCTTGTGGTCATAGCCAAACCGGACAAGAAACACCCTAACCACATGTTCCCTTGACTGTCACGATATAGAGCACTGACATCAAGATGGTCTAACTCTATGTCGCCTATAGATTGTTTAACACGTTCCAAAGTCTTGTTTTCTCTATTGTATTTGAGCAATCCGTTGCCTCGCAATGAAACATAGAGATTATACTCATTATCCATAAAGGTATGGGTAATCTCCCAAACACCTTCTTCCGGAGTTATACGTTCAAGAGTATCGTCAAAACTATCCCAAAGATAGATATGATTATTGGTTGATATAAATATACCCCCTTCGTTATCTTCATTTATACTTGTAATATCTCTGTTTATAATATCACGTTTAAAGTGTGTCAAACGCATTGTTGCAGGGTCATAAATAGAGACTCCTATAGGTGTTCCTACCCAAATAGTACCATTACGATCTTCAAGAATAGTACGACACACCTCTATCTCCATCTGTTCAGTAACCTTACTCATTTTTTCAGGCTGAGAGAGATTGGCAGGACTAATTTTATACACACCTCTTCCCGATGTCGAGAAGCATATATCACCATTATTCAATTCTAATATTTTTGTTATAAATACGGTGTTATAATCGGGCATATTTACAGTATGTAGTTTTGTGTCATTAGGATATATATATTGCAATCCCTTACTTGTACCTACCCACATTATACCATTGCTATCGCAGAATAGAGTACGAATGTAGTTACTCATTAATGACAATGTGTCGTTAGGATTTTGAAAGAAATTGACAAACTCATATCCGTCATACTTATTCAAACCATTCTCTGTTCCTATCCATATAAAACCGTTTTTGTCTTCACAAATAGTCTGAAAACGATTATTAGATATATTATCTTCTGTGGTGTACCAATATGTACGTTGTGCCGATATAAGCACAACACTTAACAACATTAGAGTTAAAATTGTAAAACGCTTTACCATAAGTATATGTTTTGAGTGTAAAGTTATTCATTTTTACATATCCTTACAACATTTTTTTTAACCTTATTTTTTTGTTGTTATAATATTAGTGTTAATAGTTATACTTTTAGTAACTTTACGGACAGAAAGTATAATCATTAATCAAATTATAATTATGAAAGTAAAAAGTTTATTGTTGGCATTGATACTGCCATTATTCATCTCTGTACCTGCTATGGCAGGCAAACATTGGGTAGCTACTTGGGCAACTGCAGAACAGGTTGTTGAACCTCACAACTGCCCTCCCGCTCCATATCTGGAAAACAATTCAATCAGACAGATAGTACAGGTATCTATCAGCGGTAAGAAAATCAGATTGAAATTTTCAAATGAATTCAGCAAAGGTCCGGTTACCATTAATGCAGCCGAAGTGGCTATTGCAGCTACTGCAGGTAGCAGCAGTGATATTATTGCCGGAACAGAAAAGAGCCTGACTTTTAACGGAAGTTCATCTGTAACTATCCAACCGGGTGAACTTGTAATATCAGACCCTATCAATTTTAAATTGAACAACCGTGAAAATGTGGCTATAACAATGCATCTTAGTGAAGCATCATCAACAAGTGTTACAGGTCATCCGGGTTCACGTACCACATCATACATTGCTGAAGGACAGACTTCAGATTTCAGCAATGCTACAGCTACAGCACATTGGTACATAATAAATGCTATAGAGGTGTTTGCCGAAAAGAATGCACGTGCAGTTGTGGTACTTGGTAACTCTATCACAGATGGTCGTGGTTCTACTACTGACCAGCAGAACAGATGGACAGACAACCTTTCACGCAGACTATTAGAGAATAAATCAACAAAACGCGTAGCAGTTCTAAACATGGGACTGGGTGGCAACTGCATTCTTAATGGCGGCCTTGGTCCGACCGGACGCAGCCGTTACAACCGCGACCTTTTCCAGCAGGAGGGCGTAAAATACATCATTCTTTTTGAAGGTGTAAACGATTTGGGTGGTTATGGCGATGCAGTAGCAAAAGCAAAGCAGATAATTGAAGTTTACAAACAGATAATAGACGAAGCACACGAACGTGGCATATATGTATATGGTGGTACAGTAATGCAGTTCAAGGGTAATAACTACTACAGCGAAAACCACGAAGAGGGACGCCAGTTGTTGAACGATTGGATTCGTAATGGTGGTTATTTTGACGGTCTTATTGACTTTGACAAAGCAATGGGTAGCGAAGACGATCCTGCCAGACTAAATCCAAAGTTCCTGTTTGAAAATGACTGGTTACATCCCAATGCAGATGGATATGTGCACATGGGTAACTGCATAGATTTGGAATTATTCTCCCGTATGGGTAGCCCTGTCAAATAAGGGCTATCCCCATTCGGGGATTGTCAAACTAAATATGTTATTATGCTTAAAATTACAAAACGAAAGTCATTTATTGGATTAAACCTGTTATTATTGTTTGCAACAGGTAATGTATGGGCTCAGTTTCCCGGTTTTGGAGGTGGTGAGATGCCACCCTTTGGAGGTGGATTCGGATATTTTGGACGATTTCACAGTTTCGGCCCTGACGTTTCACAAAACAACCAAAACAACCAACCATTTGGTTTTGGAATGGAAAATGAACAGGGAAACAGCGTAGAGTTCACATCGTCAAACCTGCCAATCATCATAATCGATACAGATGGTGGCAGAATTAATGCCGACAAGAAAATTACTGCAAAAATGCAAATTATTGACAACGGGACAAACCAGAGAAACAACATTACAGATTCCCCAAACAACTACAACGGACTAATTGAAATAAAACTTAGAGGTAATTCATCACTCAGTTTTGAACAGAAGCGATACACTATTGAAACTGTTGGCAGTGATGGTAAGAAGTTTGACACACCACTGTTGGGTATGCCTGCCGATAATGATTGGGTACTTCTTGCTCCATATAATGACATATCAATGATGCGCGATGTTTTTGCATTCGATTTATGGAACAAAATGGGATATTGGGCGCCCAGAACCCGCTATGCCGAACTGGTAGTAGATGGTGATTATCGCGGAGTCTATATACTTACCGAAAAGATTAAACGCAGCAAAGACAGATTGGATATAGCAAATCTGAAAGAGGTTGATAATGAAGGTCTGGAACTGACAGGCGGATACATAATGAGAATAGATGCCTACGATGCAGACGATTTGACATTCACATCAAAAGTACCTGGTATAACCTCTATGCCGTCAATGGGCGGTGGCGGATTTATGAGTTTTGGTGGAGGAATGAATATGATGATGGGCGGTCACGGTATGAATAGTGTTGTATGGTCATACTATTCACCCAAGAAATCAAAGATAACCACAGAACAGGCAAATTATATCCACAACTATATAGACGAAACAGAGTTGGCTATTCAAAGCGATAACTTCAAAGATCCCGAGAATGGTTATGCCAAATATATCAAAACATCGTCATTCGTAGATTACTTCATCCACACTGAACTAAGTCTTAACGCTGACGGTTTTAAACGCAGTGCCTATTTCTACAAGACCAAGCAGAACGAAGATGGTTCGGGCGGCAAACTACATGCAGGCCCGGTATGGGACTACAATCTGGCATACGGCAATTGTAACTTCTGTAATGCAGACCAGATTGACGCATGGGTGCATGAAGGTGGCGAAACCAATCCTACCCCGGCTATGTGGAAACGTCTTACAGAAGATCCTGCCTTTATGGACAGAGTAAAAAAACGTTGGAAAGAGTTGCGCAAAGATATACTTAGCATAGAGAGAATAAATAGTTTTATAGACTCCAATGCCAAACTGTTGGCAGAAGCACAGGAACGCCAATATGAGAAGTATGATGACCTACTGGTTCCAAAGAATTCCAACAATCAACATCAAAATGGAATGATGGGTGGATTTGGAGGAATGATGGGCGGACCTGGTGCTATGATGGGTATGGGTGGCAATAGTATATCATGGTTTGCAGCTTATCGTGTATCAAGCTATGAAGAAGAGATTGAAACTCTAAAAAAATGGTTTGCAGCCAGGATAGAGTTCCTTGATAGCCAGTGGCAATAATCACACCTTATTCACGTAAAGCAAATCGCCCGATTTTAGAACCGTATTACCATTAGGTATAATACGCTTGCGACCACGTTCTATAAGAATAATTTGAGTATGTTCCTGGATAGGATAATCCTTTAGTTGATGTCCTATCCATTTACTATTGTCATCAATAAGATACTTTACAATCATAAGTGTACCATCACTATTATTGTAAGCCTGAGTACAGATTATCACCTTATCGCCCAGCTCTAATAGAGTATTTCCATTTGGCAGAACCAGTGTACCATCCTTTTTGATAACCTGACATAGCAACATGGCTCTGGGTAATCCTAAATCTTTAACCAATTTGTTACACCATTTGTTCTCTTTGGTGATCTTTATTTCAGTGAACTGTAAATCGGTCTCATCAGAAAAGTCGGTAAAGGTCTTCATAACATCGGCCTTTTCATCAATTTGTCCAAGTCTCTTTGACACATAAGGCAACAGAGTACCCTGTAACGATATGGACACCAGCACAATACAGAACACGACATTGAAAATATCGCGCCCTACAAACGAAGACGATGATGCCGACATAGCCATAATGGCAAACACAATGGATGCAGCTCCACGCAAACCTGCAAATGATATAAGCACCTGTTGCTTGAAATCATATTTACGGAATGGAACCAGGCATAAAAAAACCGATATAGGACGACTTACAAAAAGCAAAATAAGGAATATAACAGAACCATCTATCAGATTAGTCTGAAGATTATTTGGTTTGGCCAGCAGTCCTAACATAAAGAAGATGACCACCTGCATAAGACTGGTAACACCATCAAAGAAATGCACTAGTTCTTTCTTGTTGCTTATAGTTTGATTTCCAAGAATAATACCTACAATGTAGGCTGACAAATAACCGTTACCATTTACTGCTGATGGCAATGCATAAGAGATAATAGCCACAGCCAGAACAAAAAGAGAATCGTAACCGGAAGAGCGGAATTTTACATGTTTTATAAACCATGTGGCAGCCAAAGCTATACCCACACCAAAAATTGCACCGAATCCAAGCTGCGATAACAGAGTGACCACAATATTTCCTGCCGACACCCCACCCTCTATAAGTGACAGCATAATCACTGTCATCATATAGGAACAGGGGTCATTGGAACCCGATTCAAGTTCCAGCAACGAAGCAGAACCATTCTTCAAACCCAGTTTTCTGGAACGCAGAATTGAGAAGACCGATGCAGCATCGGTAGAACTTACAACAGAACCCATAAGCAGACTCTCTATCCAGTTCCATCCCAAAAGAAAATGGCAACACACACCTGTTATACCGGCAGTCAGCACAACACCTACTGTAGCCAGTAAACCGGATTCAACTGCCACGGGCTTTGCTGCACTCCATCTTGTACCATATCCACCATAGAACATTATAAATATAAGTGCTACTGTACTAACCTGTTCTACCACTTTGTATGACGCCTGACCGCCTATATCAAAGACCTGAAGATTACCAAACAGCATACCCAACAGAATAAAAGCCAGCAAGACCGGCATACCCAATCTGTTTGTTGCATTATTCAGTATAACACAAATAAATATAATAACCGATACAAGTATAAGTGCAGAAATCATCCTATATTCTCCTATTTATTCCAAAAATCTTGTTCTCAAAACTTCTAAATCATTATCAGACAGTTTCAACTGGTTATGCAGATATGACTCCATACCACCATAGTTGACATCAATATAGTCAAGTGCTTTTATAAACCAATTTACATTTACTCCAAACAGGCCTTGAACCACTTCCAGTTCAAGAGTTGAGCCACCGGCATCAATAACCCTTTTTCTAACTGTTGTCAGTTCATTAGTATAAGCGTGGTTAGAATATTCAAAATCGTCAATGATACTATTCCTGTCAACACCTAATGCCGATAACAGAAAAGCAGCAGCGAGTCCGGTTCTGTCCTTACCCTGTGAACAGTGCCACATAACAGCCCCCTTTTTCACATCATCAATAATCAATCTGAAAAACTTGCTATAGTTACTCTGACTGACACTATCAGCCACAAAAGAGACATAGAACCCATGGGCCAACATTGATGCCTTACCGCTTAGTACATACCCAAGAAGCCTGTCCTGCAGGCTCATGGTATCACCAGGCTGTGGTTTAAGCAAACTCCACAATTCACCATTTGTATTGATAATGCTGATATGATGGTTCGCAGCACCTTCAACACTTCTGTCCGGAGCAGTATCACGTTCATAATCGGTACGGAAATCAAAGACCAGAGATACTCCATACTCTCTTTCAAGTTTCTCCACATCACTGTCGGAAGCCTTGAAAAGGTCGCCACAACGTATAAGAAGATTATTCTTTACCTTGCGACCATTACAGCCTATCATTCCACCCAAATGTCTGGCATTGACTATGCCATCAAATATAATTTCTTTATGCTCCATATCTATACAAGCGGACAGGAAAACAGACTATTCTGAATTCCTGTCCAGCACTGCAAAATTAGTTATTATTCTCTAATTACAGGCGATTCATCCATGAAAAGATAACTCTTCTTGTAACCACCGCAATCAACTACTATCTTTTCAAATACTGTACCCGGTTCAATAGGACGTACTGTCAATGTATGCTCACCCTTTGACACCTGCATTGGGAACTTGACCTTGCTCTCCACTACTCTCTTGGCCACTGTTGGGTAATAAATGGAGTAGAGATTAGCAGGATCTTCGTTCAAACGTTCGTTAAAGTTTACAATCTGTTCTTCGCCGCCATCAATACTTACAGCATAACGGTGTCCTTCAAGACGATAGAATGTAAGTGTTGAATTTACTGCAATCAGTACGTCAACAGCATCAACATCGCTTGTCAGATTAAACTTATAAGTCATGGTTGCACCATCAGGAAGCACGCTGTATGGCATAACTGCAACACCTGACAATGTACGACCCATATAAGGTATGGTTGTCCATTCACCGGCATTGCCATTATCCTGTGCATAGAAGTGTTCAGCCTCCATGGAAACAATGCCATTCTTTTCGGTAAATACATAACCACCTATCTTATCGGTCTCCTCTACTCTTCTCAATCTTGGTAGTCTGTCTGCAGGGAAGTTATCATTCCACGATGTGTAACCAATATGCTTCTGTGTCATCATACCGTCCCATTTGCCGTTTGACATCACCTTGTTATAGTTTGCACATAGTTCTGCATCGCGTGCAAAAGCCTCTTCGCAACGGTCTGCCCAATAGTTTGCAGCAGGATCATTGTTAGCAGCAAGTTTTAGGTTCATAGCCTGTGCATAATACATATCGTAAAGATTTGCCATAGCCTGAATTGGGAAGAGAATAAGCTGCTGATAAGCATCTTTTGCTTCCGGTTTCAGCTTCATGTACTGACGTAATGCTGCTACCTCCAGACGGGCATAATCATCGCAAACCTGCTTGAATTCACCTGTTTCAAGATTATATGTTGTAGCATCAAGCATTTCGGGAGTAATTCTACCATTGTACTTGCTAACCAGATTCAGCAAACGAGCTGCCTCTGCTGCCTGATCTTCACCAAATGCTTCGGCACAGAATTCGTAAACATGGTCAAGCAGATTCTCTGCATTGAAATTTGTTGGATTCCAAGCCATATCCAGGAATAGAGTAATAGGATATTCCATAGGTTTCAAATCGCCTACGTTAAGCACCCAGATTTTATCTACACCATAGCTGTATGTAAGCTGCATCTGTTCCCACATGTGCTGAACAGGTGTTACATTCAGCCATTTTGAGTTACGAGGAGCACCTACATAGTCAACATGGTAGTACATACCCCAACCTCCAGGATGCTTCTGTTCTTCTGCATTAGGCAATCTGCGAATATCGCCCCAGTTATCGTCACTAAGCAGAATAATAACATCGTCAGGTACACGTAAGCCCTTGTTGTAATAGGTCTGAACCTCTTTATAAAGTGCCCATACCTGTGGAGTCTGATTTGTTTTTTTACCAGTAACCTCTTTAATTATCTGACGCTGATCCTCAAACAGCCCCTCCATCATACGTATATTGTCTTCGTCAGAACCTGCAAGTTCTGCATCGCCGTCACCACGCATACCAATGGTGATAATATCTTCAGTATCTTTTGCACGTTCTATACCTTCGCGGAAGAACTTCTGCAAACCTTCAGGATTCTTGTTGTAATCCCATACACCACCATACTGTTTGCCATTTCTGGTCCATTCCTGGTGGTTACGTGCCATAGGTTCGTGGTGTGATGTACTCATTACAATACCCATATCATCGGCAGTCTTTGAGTTTAGAGGATCATCTGCATAGAATGCCCATCCCCACATTGCCGGCCACATAAAGTTACCACGCAAACGGAGAATAAGTTCAAATACACGAGCGTAGAAACGATGATCGCCAAAATCTGTTCCGTAGGTATTCTTTACCCAGCCTGTCAGACATGGAGCTTCGTCATTAAGGAAGATACCACGATACTTCACTGCAGGTTCGCCTGCGGTATATGTACCCTTTGCGAGAGAAATATTTCTCTGTTCCAGAACTGGAACATCCGCCCAATCGTACCAGGGAGAAACACCTATCTGTTCAGAAAGTTCGTAAATACCGTAAATAGTTCCACGCTTGTCGCTACCTGCTATTACAAGAGCCTCTTCTACGCCTTCAATAGGATTTGCAATTGTAGTCATAATGTACTTTTCGTACTTACCCACCAATTCCTTTTTGTCGATTTTCTTACTCTTGATAATCTGCTTAATGTACTTACTCTCTAAAGTACCGATAATTACAACACTCTTTTCCGACGGATCGTTCAGTATTTTTGCCTCTTTTCCTGAAACCATCTTAAAGTCGTTCTGCAAAGCCTTAGCTGCAATCTGTACACCTATATCATCTGTTTCGTCCAACAGCAAAGAGATAGGATTTCCATTCTCAATCAGGGTAAATCTGTCTGAGCTCAACTCGTTATAAGAGATACCCTTATGATCGGCAGCATTTACATTTGCCACCATCATAACGATAGCTACCAGAGCTAAAAATAACTTTTTCATCATAAACTATTTGGTTAAAATCTTCTATTGTTCAAAGATACAACAAATATTAATCAACATACATACAATTGTTAATGAAACTATCATTTATTTTGAGCTAATGCTTTGCGTTTTCTCCTTCTTTCCAAAAATGCATTTAAAGATTCCGGAGTAGTTTTCCATCGTTCGTGCATCCAAACCCATTGTGTAGGATATTTTCGCAATAAATCTTCTGTAACTTTATTGTATTGCGTTGTGTTGTAAATCATTGTTTCTGTAATATCTTCAAATTGTCTGAACGGAATTTCCGGCAATATTTGGAAAGTATAAGTATCGTCTTCATTATTTCTTATAGTATTCATAGGAACTACTGCCGCACCCGTATCCATTGCCAAACGGGCAAGTCCTATTGGTGTATAAGCATCGCGTCCAAAGAAAGGTACAAATTCACCACGAATATTCTTGCTATCCTGATCTATCATTATTATCAAACACTTTCCATTGCGTAATTCATCGGACAGAATATCGTAACACTTATTGCGGGTAATATTTTTCATGCCACGGGTTTCACGCATCTCTATCATCATCTTGTTTAATGCAGGGTTCTTAATTTGACTGCTTACCCCTAACGATGGATATCCCAACAACGGTGGCAGAATTGCTGAAAATTCCCAACCGGGAGTATGAGATATCATACAGAGTACACCCTTTCCCTTTTTATATGCATTGTCCAGATTCTCTATTCCTTCCACTTTAAAATATTTACTGAATTGTTTCCACTCTCTTTTTCTATTCATAAGAGCGTAATCAGTAAGTGTCTTTGCCAAATTGATAAAAACTTCTTTACCCATTGTATAATATTTTCCGGGTTGATCTTCCGGTCCAAAAGCAATAGTGTAGTGCTTTATAATCCTTTGTCTTACGCTTTTTCCTAGTTTGTATGCTAAAGAAGCTAAAACGCCATGCCACCACAAAACCAATTTTCTGGGCATAATAGGATAAATAACAAACATTACCTTTGCCAGGAAATAAAGGATAGCATCTCTCACCGGCCTATAAACATGCACTCTGAATTTAGAAGCCATAGTATAAGGTATTATTGAAATATTCTTAATTCAAAACAGCCTGTTACAGCCATTTTATCATCTTTTATAACCAATGCACCCAATATATCAGAACGATTTGATATATAATCTATTACAGATTCTATATCGTCCACACTCTTTACTCGGTTTGCCATAGCAGTAGCATAACTGTCTGCCAAAAGCACATCTTTACACACTATCATCACAGCATCTGCCTTACCAAAACTTAACGATGGCCCTACTGTTCCGCTCGATGTACAAACCCCTACAGGCGAAACTGATGCAGGAATGTGCAACCCCACCCTGTTTGACAGTGGTGATTGTCCTGCAAAAACAGCAATATCTATATCCTCTTTAATATCTATGTAAATATCGCCACCATTTTCAACCATTATTTCTTTGTAAGGAAACTGTTTCTTCAGTTCTAATGCTGTATATTTGGCAACAGCACCGGCAACCGCACTCATTGGGCCTATTTCTGAACGTTTGCATACAGCAGACATATCGTGAAAAATCTGCGGTGCAGGAGATTGTGGAAGATATGGAACCAGCGATGTTTTATATTCCGGATCCAGCAATAGATATGAATCCATCAGATTGCGTAGTTTTATGATAATAGATAATGCTTCATCTTGCATAAAAGGGGAATAGGAGTCGTTATCGACCCCTATCCATAAATCTGTCTCCTTATATTTAACGGAGAATGAACGTCTGTTATTGGAACTGAAACGTTCCCTATATGTACGTTCTTTATACTCCATTTATGCAAATTCTATTTCAAAAAGTCCCAATGGGCAAGATCCCAAACAGAGCTTACAAACCACGCACTTATCGGGATCAAATTTTAATTTCCAATCAGGGGCCTGTATAGACAATGCACCAGCCAAGCATGAAGATGTACATGCACCACAATCTATACAAAGTTCACTGTTGTGACGTATCTTACTGCCTACCGAGCTAACTTCCACCCCACTCTGCTCCATATATGCAATGGCACGGTCTATTTTATCGGCGTCAGCATCAAGTTCCACAACCAATTTACCGCCACGGCTCAACTCCATATCGGCCTTTAGGATATTTACCTTTATATCGAATTCCTTAACCAGTTCGTATGTCAATGAACGGCCGGCAGATTCACCGGGGAATGTAATTACCACTTTCTTTACCATACTGATGTTTTTTTTGAGATTAGAATATTTTTTCTTCCAAACTATTCAGACTTCTACCTGTAGGCATTGGGCGTACCGGAGCAGTAAGTTCAAACTGTCCTGCCTCTATCCATTGCTTAAGTATTTCAGCAATTTCACGAGCGCGAGCCAAACTTGCCATAGGTGCTGTATGAATCTTCTTACCTCCTATCTCTATTTCACCACTCTGCAACTGTTCGTATGTAACAATTCCCAGATGATCGTAATTATGTCCATAGTCCTGAACATTGGTCATAATCTGGCTGTTTCTAATTGAAACGCGGGCAGCCAAATCTTCGTCAAGCAACGGAATAGGAATACCTATACCCACAAACATTGACACACCATATTTCTTATAGTATGCAGCACGAAGATAACGTGTATTCATTTCACGCATTTCGCCTGCTACTGCTATAGTTCTGGTGTTACCTATAGGAACACCAAATTCATTTACCGGTTTTGATGTATTGAACTGGGTTCCATTCCAAGTTACATAACCCTGTGTGCCACACAAGAAAATTTTGGTACCCAAACCTATAGTTCTGCATTCAGGGTCATTGAGCAATGGCGACAATTCACCAGAAGTACTATAGGAAGCATTCTTCATGTGTGGCAACAAAGTACCCATATAGGTATATTTAATCTTGTCGGTTGTATTTGTTGCTACATTGTAATTCTGATAAGCATTACGTGGATTGCTCAGAATAGCTTCATTAATAGTATCTAACGATATTGTAGTTTTGATATGTTTTCTTGGATAACAATCGGTACCCTTACCCCATGCTTCAAGGATAAGCTCTTTACCATTTATCAAATCTTCAATAATGTTTGCACCACCATATTTTGGATTAGCAGGATTGCAATCTGTTGCTCCCACAAAAGTATCAACAGCTGCCAAGCCACCACTTACAGGCACACCATTAATCTCAATACGTTCCATTCTTATAGCCGGCTGAGCATGTCCGAAATTGAGTATTGCACCCGATGAACACATTGCACCGAAGGTACCTGTTGTAACAACATCCACCTTTTTTAATATCTCTTTTGGCGACATACTTTTCGCCATTTCAGAAACCTGTTCGGCTGTTAATACTACAGCCTTTCCTTTTCTGATTTTTTCATTTATCTCTTCGTAACTCCTTACCATATTCTTATATAATGGAAAACCAAGCGCAAAGTAAGTTCAAAGTAGCGAAATAGCCAAACTATTTTTTAATTTATCTAAAATTATTAACTTCGCAAACAAATCCATAACTAATAATTGTATGAAATCAAAAAGAATCATTTTGACTGTTATTACAGTGTTTGCAACATACTTAGTTTCTGCAAAAACCATATACACCGATAATGGCGATACATTGAATTATTGTGTAAACAACAAATCGGATAGCTACACAACAATTTCAGATGAAATCAGAATAAATGCTAATGATACCGTAAGTGTACTTACATCGCGTTACACAGAGTGGACAGGTAAAGTTACGGGCAAAGGAACACTGAATATCCTTTCAGGTGGAGAACGTACATACATAGGAACTCTTAAAAGTAAGGGATCTACCTACCCCGATTGGAGTACCTTTACTGGCGATGTTCATATCTACCCTTATAAAGAGGTTGTAGGAAGTTGCGGTTTTTATGGTATTCTGCTACATAGTGGAACATTCCAGCCCGATAATATCTCAGGCTCTAATTACAACAAACTGTTTGAAAAGAAACGTGTAGTTCTGCATAATGGAGCCACTATTGCCATAGAATCTGGAACTCGCGGAATACGTTTTGGAGAGTTACAAACCGAACAAGGAAGTTCTATGACAGGTTACTATAAAAAGAGCAGTGCCATATCCTATTATATATTAGGTGGTAAAAACACAAATTCTAAACTTGCCGGAAGAATCTACAATTCAGCATCCGGAAACAAAGTGGGAATTATTAAAGAAGGAACAGGTACCTACACAATTACCGGCACTAACAATGATATAAATGCCGGTATCAGACTTACCAAAGGAACAATATCTGTAGATAATGATATAGAGCAGACAAAAGCAGAAAAAGGCGGTGGTGCAACCGGTAAAAACGGTTCGGTTATAGTATATGAAGATGCAGTATTAGCCGGCATTGGTTCTATAGCATCTGCAACAGAAGTTTACGGTTCTATAAAACCTGGAAACAACGCCACAGGAACACTATATTTTACAGATTTTCAGAGCGAAACATCACAAGTAAAAGTCACAATGCATCCGGAATCAAATATTATTTGTCAGATAGCTGACACATCGTGTTACGACAGACTGCATATAGACGGCATAGTATCTTACAGCAATAAAACAGAAGATTTTGACCAATCAGAAAAAATGCCAAATATCACTATAGAACTGGTAGATTCCGTACTGTCTGTAAACGATGAATTCATATTGCTTTCAGCTACAGAAAAGATAGGCACAGATTGGAATTTCAACATCATCTACCCTAAAAATTATACATGGGTAATAGAACAGCGAGAGGCAGATAATGGTTCATATACACTGGTTGCAAAAGTAACATCATTAGATTATAGTGGTCAAGGCGATATAGAGACAGGCAGTGATGACGAAAACATATTCCAGGGCTACCCCAATGATGATTGGACTTATGACATCACAGATAACACCCCATTGCGTACATACGCAGACATTTTGGGTAAGAAGATAGGAGTAGCTGCAGCAAGTTATCGCTACGATTGCAGTCGTAACGATGGAGAGACCGGTTTGGTAGGCAACCAATTCAATATTATTGTTGGTGAAAACGAAATGAAATTCGATGCTACAGAACCAAATAAAAACAGTTTCAACTACGGAGGTTCCGATGCTATTGTATGGGTGGCAAGCAGGTTTAACCAGAAGGTACGCGGACACACATTAGCATGGCATTCACAAGTACCTGAATGGGTAAGTCAAGACGGCAAAAAGAACAACCACAATTATACGCGTCAGGAACTTCTAAGCATACTCAAGAACCACATCTTTAACGTAGTTGGAAAATACAAAGGAAAAATTGTTGAATGGGATGTTTGCAATGAGGTACTTGACGATGACCAAAGCATAGTACGTACTAACCCCGATGCATACAAATTACGTCCATCTATCTGGGCAACATATATAGGCGAAGACTTTATAGATTCAGCCTTTGTTTGGGCACATCAGGCTGACCCACAAGCCAAACTCTACATAAACGATTATGGTGTGGAATTCATGGGTGGAACAAAATCTGAAGCATACTACAATCTGGTTAAGAGACTTATCAAATCCGGAATACCTATTGAGGGATGCGGCTTGCAGTGCCATCTTACCACAGGAGAATTAGACACACTTAAATTAGAAAAGAACATTAAACGTTATGCTGAAATTGGCATGAAATGTATTATCACTGAATTAGATATTGCATTAGCCGATCCATATTCAAGTGATGCTTTAGAACGTCAAGCAAAGGAATATGGAGCAATTACGCGCGTATTTTTGCGTAATGACAACTGCCCCACAATGCTTGTATGGGGAATATCAGACAATCATTCCTGGCGCCAAAATCAGCCACTGTTATACAACAGTTCACTTAAACCAAAACCGGCATACTACAACGTGCATGCACAGCTTAGGATAGCAGCAAACAGAGTAACTTCGGTCGAGAAACCATCATCTTTAGATGAATTGTCTATCAAAGAGATACGTTTCTACAATATGGCAGGACAATTAACCACTAACCCAAGTGGATTAGTCATTAAACAGACCATATACACCAATGGAACTGTCATCACCACAAAAGAGATTAAATAGTTTTCTATAGAAATATTACAATACTAAAAATCCATTTTGTAATTTTGGGCAATTATATTAACCATCTAATGTTTATATGAAATTCAAAACAATCGCTACGTCGCTGCTTGCATTGGCAGCCGTAATGGCACCCAGCTTGGTAAGTGCCACAAAATTTCTTGAATTAAAGGTAATAGACAAAGACTACCTTATGGTTCATTTCCGTGATGGTGAAGTTCGTTATCGTGATGACGGAACAGGTCCAAGTGCCTATTTAGGTCATTCATTCGCAGAAGGCGATGATACCCTGCTTGTATTTGGACAGAGATTAGACCCTGCAGTAGCAGCCAAAGCCGATTCATGGACCATTACATCGGCAGACGACAAATCGTTTGGCAACAGTGTAGCTGTCAATGCATGGAGAAAATCCAAACCTATGAACACCGACAACACCCTTACCAGCGAACTGGATCATTGGATATTCCTACAACTTCCACAGTCCATGAAACAGGGTTGCACCTATACCGTATCTATCCCTAACGGATTAGGATCTGACACAAATAGTGCAGAAGTAAAGTTTGATATTTGGAATTCTCAATCAGAAGCTGTTCACGTTAATATCTTAGGTTACACTCCTCAAGAAGCAACCAAAGCTGCTGACCTATATTTATGGTTGGGCGATGGCGGCCAGCGAGACTATTCATCATTTGTTGGCAAGAAAGTCTATCTGTACAACGTAGAAACAGGCAAATCAAAGAAAGTAGGTAATGTAAAATTCTGGATGTCTGCTTCTGAATCCACAAACGAAGCCAATAAAAAGAATATGACCGGTTCCGACGTGTGGAATATCGACTTTAAAGAATCAAAACCGGGACGTTATCGTCTTGTTGTAGAGGGCGTAGGTTGCAGTATGGACTTTGACATAAGCAACGAAGTATATTTCCAGCCATACCGTTTCTCTGTACGTGGTTATTACTATATGCGTTTAGGTGAACCAATAGATTCATCAGTAACCCCTATTCCACGTCAGCCTATGTTTATTCCGGAAGTAGATCCTGTAGGCTTCACTGTTTATAAAACAGACCTTCATCCTTGGCATCCGGATTGGCGCAGAATAGGTGGCGACGTATGGGACGAACCACACTTTAAACCGGCTCTGACATCTGCATTCTGGCAGCATCGTCTTCCTGGCAATCCTGTTAATACAGAGGTTCGCGGAGGACACTCTGATGCATTTGACTGGGACCGTCATCTGGCACACGTAGGTAACATCTATGATATGATTCTTCCTTATATTCTAACAAACGGACGCATATCGGAAGATAATCTTGGCATACGCGAAAGTGGTAATGGAATTCCTGATATTATTGACGAAGCCCGCAATGAAGTGGATTTCTTCTTGAGTATTCGCGATGGTGAAGGCTATTCACAAGGTGTTACAAACCCATCATCAGAATGGAGCATAATGTTCCAAGCAGGTACCACCACAATGGCAGCTTGGGCTAATGCTGCAAACTGTGCAGTATTGGCAGCAGCATTCCAGATTCATGGTGACGAAGAACTTTGCAAATACTATACAGATGAAGCTATTACAGCATTCAACTATGCTTCCAAACAGGAGAATTCTCAGCTTGACGATCTACAGGACATAGGTAGCGCAAGTATGCGTGGACGCGATTTCCGTCAGTTGGCTGCAGCTTACCTGTATAACGTAACAGGCGACACCAAATGGGAAGATATTATGGCAGAAGAGAGTGTTGTGAAAGATGGTAAGACCCCTATCTTCAGCAAGAGCAGAAACAGATACTATCAGATCTGGGCTACTGCTGCTTATTTAGCTTGTCCTCAGGAACGTCACTATCCTGAACTTTACAACAATATGAAGGCAAGTGTTGACTATCAGGCAAATGAAAACAATGTCAACTTTATGAGCACACGTCCATCACGTCGTACTGCAAACGATTCACGTTGGCAGGTATCAGAAAACCTGCAAATGGTTATGATGGCTCACTATATTGCAGATAATGCTACACGTAAAGCAGAACTGGAAAAAGCGATGTATATGGAAGCCGGTTGGGGTCTGGGAAGAAACCCTTCAAACACTGTTGAAATGACAGGTTTGGGTGAACGTCATATCATAGATTGCTACACCACAGGTCGTAATGATGGTACTCCGGGTTCACATCCCGGACAGACTCCGTTCAATGGTACAGAGACCTGGTCTGCAGGCAATGGTGGCGATGCCCGCATTATTCTAAATCGTTGTTACCCTGACTGGTACAATGGTGGTTGGCCACAACAGGAATCTTTCTTCAATATTCGCTATATGTGGGTTAATGGAGAATTCACTCCACGTGAGACTATGCGTGGCAAGATGGCTCTTTTGGGCTATCTCTACGGCATTCGCAAGTAAGATTTTACTTACATAACTACAGCAGTATCGTAATTACCACAAGGGCAGTTACGATACTGTTTTTTTTCTGACATTCGTAGTGGAAAATCAGGACATAGCTGTTCGAAGCTGCTCCGTTCTCCATCAGACCTAAAACGTAGAACTCGACCTTTTAGCCAGCCTAACGGCTGTCTAACGTGTCTCAAACATGCTCCGTTTTTTCACGGTCCTCCGGTTCACTACGCTATCTCGCTTCTCACAGATAGTCCTTCTTTTTCCACCACTCCAATTTGTATTAAAACCACTGTAATAGAACAAATCACAATAATTACACCTACAAAAACAAAGTCCCTATTCTGCTAATTCTTTCATTAGCAATCGATAGCCAAGAGAGCAATAATCATATCCAGATTATAGTGTGAAACGAGGTATTTAGGGACAATAAAAGTAGGTTTTAAAGAAAATGAAGTATATTTGCATGAGAGAATTATTATAAATGAAATCTTTCAGAGATATTTTTATAGCTTTGTATTTTCATTGCGTTATGGAAGAACTAAGAAAAATATCAAAAGATCAAATTGTAATGGCTTTCGTAGCTACTTGCATTGAAGCAACTGCACGACAGTTAAATACCAGCTACAATGAGGTATTCCAGCGTATGGAACGTATTGGTTTAATAGATAACTATATTCTACCCAACTACGAACCTCTTCATAGCGAAAGTCGTGAAGTGTTGGTACAAAGGCTTATTGAATGTTTAATAAATTGGGAAAACAGACTATGAATGATGTGATAGTATATCATGGTGGAACGGAGATTGTAGAAAATCCTATTTGCAAATTCGGAAGAAAAAACCTTGATTTTGGACAAGGTTTTTATGTGACAGATATACGAAAACAAGCTGTAAAATGGGCAGTTAACATGGCTCAAAGTCGTAACAAAAAGGCCATACTTAATCGATATAAGCTTAATCGGAATGCAATTATAAGCGAATTTCATTGTTTGATATTCGAAGCTTATGATGAAAAATGGTTGGAGTTTATTGTAAACAATCGTACAGGAGTAAATGTAGCAGACAATTTTGATTATATAGAAGGAGGTGTAGCAAACGACCGAGTGGTTGATACCGTCAATCTTTATATTGCCGGTCTTATGGAACTTAGCACTGCGCTACGTGAATTATCAAAGCACCAGCCCAATAACCAGATGTGTATTCTTAACCAAAATATTATCAATAAATATCTCATTTATGATGGAGCAGAAGAATTATGACAGCCCTACAAAATCGCCTGTGATACAAGAAATCATTATGAGTAATCGCATTGGTGCAATATCTGTATATTTAGCAGAGAAATTAAACATTTATAATATAGACGCATTGAAGTTATTTTACGCTAGTAAGACATGCGCGAATCTACACGATAAATCTACCGGTTTATATCTCTATGGAGATTTATATATTGCAGATGAATTTATACGTGAAATGCAAAACCGACAATAGCGCAGATATTTTCTTGATAGTGATATACTAATAAACTTTACCGGCGGTTCTTACCAAGTTTCGCCGGTAATTATTAAATATCTTACCACGTATTGGTTAGCTGTACTTTTTTAAGTACATTTGCAGCCGTTTTTTACAAATACAGATTAAGGACTTGAATACAATAATAGCAATAATCTCACTGCTAATTGCATTAGCCCCGGAAAGCATCAATTCAGTTGTGCTTGAAGAGGTGAGCATAGTTGCTCCCATAAAGATGCCGGACAGTGATGAAAAGGGAGCCTATTCAGCTACGACTATTTCCCGTACAGACCTTGAAAACAATCATCTGAACAGCATAAAAGAGTTAACCGCGCATGCCCCCAACTTCTATCAGCCGGACTACGGTTCACGTATGACATCGTCAATATATGTTCGTGGATTTGGTTCGCGCATAGATCAACCTGTAGTAGGCATGAACATAGACGAACGTCCCGTAATGAACAAAAACAGTTATGACTTTGAACTGTTCGATATTGATAAAGTACAGATATTACGCGGAGCCCAGAGTGCACTATACGGACGCAACACATCGGGTGGCGCAATAAATATTCAAACACTCTCTCCACTGATGTTTCAGGGTAAAAGATTATCACTTGAATATGGTAATGAAAACCACATTCGCATTAAGGAATCGCACTATGCAGCTCCGACTGACGAATTTGGTTGGTCAACAAGCGTATTGTACAGCCACAGCGACGGCTATTTTATGAACTATGGACGCAATGAAAAGTGCGATGGCGGTAATAACATAGCTATGCGTCTGCGTGCCCAGTGGTTGCCATCACATAACTGGAGTATAGACAACACATTTACCACCGGATATACAGATGAAGGTGGTTGGGCATATAGAAACTACAACAATGGTATTCTTGCACCGGTCAACTACAATGATCCATGCAGTTACCGCCGTTTCAACATAGACAATGGCCTTATTATAAAGCGTTACTTCAACACCTTTACCCTGTCGTCCACAACCGGCTACCAGTATATGGACGATGGAATGCGTATAGACAACGATTTCCTTCCGTTAGACTACTTCTCAATGGGACAGTTCCAACAGGAGCACTCACTGACGCAAGAATTTGTAGCACGTTCTAAAGAGAATCAAGCGTTAACATGGCAGACTGGTTTATTCAGTTTTATCAAGCATAACAATATGTCGGCACCTGTCACTTTCAAAAAGTACGGTATAGACAATCTTATTTTGAAGAATGCCAATGATTCCTACTATCTACCCATATATGGTAGTGAACTGGAGTTCAGAGACAATCAGTTTACCATAGAAGATGATTTTATACTACCATCATTTGGCGCTGCAGCCTACCTGCTGTTAGGTTACAATGTATCAGGATTTAATTTTTCGGCCGGACTGCGTCTCGATTATGAAAAGTCTGTAATGGACTACAATTGTTACACTCAGGTATATACCAAACTGAAAAAGAATACAGATTTCACCCCCCTTAATGTAGAATTTATAGGCACAAACAATATAAATGATTTAGAACTGTTACCCAGTTTTTCGGTATCGTACAGCAAAGATTGGGGTTCAATATACATTTCTGCCCGCCGAGGATTTAAAGCCGGTGGATTCAACACACAGCTCTTTTCAGATATACTGAAAAACAAAATGGCTCAAGAACTGATTGGCAACCCTGTCCATACCGATGCCCTATCTACCATATACAAACCAGAAACAAACTGGACTTACGAACTTGGCACACACCTGTCACCGCTTACCAGTGGAGAGCTGAAAATATCGGCAACTACATTCTACATAGATTGTAGCAACCAACAACTAACTATATTCCCTCCCGGGTTGAGTACCGGTCGCATGATGTCAAATGCCGGAGAATCATTCAGTTGTGGCATGGAAACAAGCATTGCATACCGCACAGGTCCATTTACACTAAATGCCGGCTATGGTTATACACATGCTGAATTCAAAAAGTATAAAAGCGGCAGTAATGACTATTCAGGTAAGATATTACCCTACGCACCACAGGAAACCATGTCAGCAAACATAGAGTACAGACTTCCTATATCAAAGAGTATTGCTAACATCATGGCTTTAAATGTTGGATGGACAGGCATAGGCCGTATATACTGGAATGAAGAGAATACACTATTACAAGACGAATACGGTCTGCTATCAGCATCGCTTACATGGGAAAAAGGGATATTTGGTGCCTCTGTATGGGGAAAGAACATACTGAACAAACAGTACAACACTTTCTATTTCCGTTCTATGCAAAACGATTTCTTTGCACAGGGAAAACCATTACAAATAGGAATTTCAATTAATATTAACTTATAACAAAAACCGATGAAAAAATTATTTTATTTATTTGCAGTTACAATGCTTTTTGCAGCATGTTCAAAAGAGAATGATGGTATAGAAATACCTGAAGAACCTGAAACAAACAGCACCAGTTACAATGGCACACTACTGGCCGATACTTTTGCTACAGCAGCAGTTATAGACATCACTCCAAATGCAAACACATCGACTGTTGATGTTGTTTTAAACGATGTTAAGTTTGCACCAAATATGCCTGTTGTACTGGATATTACACTTAAGGGAATACCATATACCAAAAGTGACAGTGTATTCTCTTTCAGCGCAAATAATGTGGCTCCATACATAAATACGGGCGCAGAACCTGTTGCCACATATACATTTGATAAAGTTCAAGGTAGAATAATTGGTAAAAGCCTGACCCTTTCAGCTACAATGGCGGAGAATCTTGCCCCATACATAGCAGGTATGGAGTTTCAGTTCAACGGCACTGAGGTTACAAAATAAAAAAAACAGATAAACATGTTACCGGCGGTTCTTCACAGTTCCGCCGTTTTTTTTAGTTATATTCAGGTGTACGCATTTTGTTTCACTAAAATCTGCTTGGAACCAAACGGACTCCCACTTGTACACCGCCTGATGCTATAGTTGGCGATACAAACGCATCCCAACCTGTAATTCTGTGCATAACATTCTTGGTATATGGAAGCAACCAATAGCCTATACGTGCGCTCAATATACCAACACCTGCTCCTGCTACCACATCGGTAAGCCAATGCTTGCCATTATACAAACGCAAAGCGCCTACTGCCGTGGCCACAGAATAGACTCCAATAGTGTATAGTGGCGATTTATGACCATACTCAATGCGAATCAGTTCTGCTCCCATAAACGCAGTAGCCGTATGACCCGAAGGAAAAGAATCAAAACCGGAACCATCCGGTCGAGCCTCTTTTATGACATGTTTCATTGTGCCAGTTATAGCGCATAGTGTAAGGTACGATGTAGCCAGTTCAAGCGTTCGGTCTATATAGTTGTGCTTGGCATCTGCGCCTAACAAGCTCATAGCATAGACCGATGCCATAGGCAGGTATTCCATATAACTATCAATAGATGTTGTGCCACCTCCGCTCCAATCTGCTATGGCTGAATTAATTTCTGTGTTTAAGTTTTTTACCGGTTCTACAAAACCCAAAGCCCCTACCCCAACAAGTGATACAGGTAGAGCTATTTCCTGAAATCTGAAACCATTATCCACTACTGTACTATCTGCATTCTTTGCTGACACAGGCAGTACAAGCATCAGAGCCATGAGAATTACCAAACAATTTTTCATTGCCATACGTCTATAACCTTCACGAAATACAAAGTTAAAAAACATCGGACATTAAATTCTCTTTTTGTTCCAATTTGCACGTTTAATATAGATTTCGCAGAATATCCCTAACAGAACACCATAGAGAATTTCTGCAAGCCACACCAACTCCACTCTGGTTGTATAATGTGTCGTACCCCATACAAACGCCACATAGAGTACCAATATACCTATTTCCAAATACAATGCTGCCGATGTATTACCTGTTCCCGACACAGCTTCAAAATAGGCATTGCCAATACCTTGAAATATTGTTCCTAAGCATATAACGTAAATAGAAGGTATAACCAATTGTGCCAGATTCAAATCATCTGTATAGATTCTTGCCATCTGCAATGGAAAAATTGAAACCAATATCATAATTGGAACAGTACAATAGAGACAGTTCTTTAGAATCTTTAAAATAGTAGAATGCACCTCATCGGCACGCCCTTCGCCAATAATTCTGCTTACAACAGTATTTGTAGTAGTAGCAAAAGCAAAACACGGAGTAATAAGAATCATATATATACTTCTTACTATAGAAGAGATACCTGTGGCTGTTTCGCCCATCTTCTCTATCAATACAAAGAAGACAAACCACACACTGAAAGAGAATAGTCTCTGCACCATGGTAGGAGTTGATACTTTAAGAATTCTCCCCATCAGTTCACCTTCCAATTTATGTAGTTTAAACATTTCATACTCCTTCTTTCTTAATGTAACATAACTGTAAATGGTAAAGAATATGAAAGCCGATACCTCTGCACAGAACGATGCCAATGCTGCTCCACCAATACCCATCTCCGGGAATCCACATTTACCAAATATCAGACAGTAATCTAGAAGTATATTAACAACTGCCATTATAATAGTAGAATAGGTAATAACTTTAGTGTTAGATATACCTACATACAATGCTCTATACAAATAATTGAAGCATACAAACACTATTCCAAACTGACGATACTTTATATAATCCAATGATGCTGCATATATATTATCGGAATCAATAAGCCACAAAAGAAGTCTGTCTGAAAAGAAATACAAAACAGATAGCAACAACAGTCCCAATATCATTACAAATAACGAACCATGTTCAAATATCACGCCTATTCTTTTGTAATTACCCTCTCCATAACGACGTGCTATTATAATCTGTATTCCAATGGCAAACCCCATAGCTATAGTGGTAAACACATAATAGAATAGACCTGCAAGCATAGATGCTCCCAGTGCCACTACTCCAAGACGTCCTAAAAATGCAGTATCGGTAAAATTTATTATAGTCTGTGCCAAATTACCCAGCATAATGGGCATAGCAATACTCCAAATCTCCTTATTTGTAATCTGAGCCTTCATATAAAATACGTTTACTTTACAGAAATTCCCCCAATTTATTAGGGCCTGCAAAGGTACTAAAAAACAAAATAGTGACATAACGTCATCTGCCCATTTCATCCAACAGCAACCACTAATTTTAAACCTTTGTTACCTAATTTATTTGTATTATGTAAAAAAGGTTTACCTTTGTAACGACAAATACAATAACACACAAATCTATGATTCCAGAAGGTAATACATTAAAGGAGATTAAACAAAGAGAGCAGATCATTCGGGATTTCTACCATGCGTGGAAAGCAAAGAATCCTTCACACCGAAAGTATAACTTATCATTAAAGGAGTATATTAACATCCGTATGGTCTCAATAGTCGAAACAAGTGAGCATGCAGCAAAAAACTATCTTTCAACATTAGCTGTACTTCAACTTGATTCAATTCTTATAGGTGCTAAGACAGTGTCTATAAAGAAAATCAAACCTAACAATAAAAATCAGCAACCATTTGAACGAATTATGATTATGGAATATGAACTGGTAGAAATTGGGACTGTAAAAATGACTGTAGGAGTACGCAGAAGAACACAGGAAAAGGTGCAATACTGTATTACGGCAATTACCAATAAATGAACAAACGGATGTGCATACACACATCCGTTCTATATATCTGCCCCGAATGCGTGAAAGAGGTTTACACTTACGTGTGATGCTATGCTGGCGGGGACTTAGCTCTACCCATATACATCATCTGTTCACGACTTACATTCTTGGTACAAAGGTATTGCAATTTTTATTAAGCACCAAGAATTACAACAGATTTAATTCTATTTCAAACACAAACGTCACCAAATGAAAAACATTTTTCCTGATATATTTCATAACTTTGCGTTTTAAGAGCAATGTAAGCCTGTGGATAAAAGGAAGACAATGAAGATAGCCATAGCATTCGATTCCTTTAAGGGATCATTATCGTCTGTAGAAGCCGCACACGCATTTATAGATGGATTCCGTTCGGAAATACCGGACACAGACTTTGTGTCATTTGCTATAGCAGATGGTGGAGAAGGAATGTTATCATCATTATCAACACCACAATCAGTTACAATTGAAAAAGATGTTACCAATCCTATAGGTACAATAGTTCTGTCAAAGTACTTAATAGAGGGGCATAAAGCCATTATAGAGATGGCTCAGGCAAGCGGACTGACATTAGTTCCGGAACATCTGCGTAACCCAATGCTAACCACATCATTTGGAACAGGCGAACTTATTATGGATGCTCTGGAACATGGTTGCCAAGAGATACTTTTAGGAATAGGCGGAAGCGCCACAAACGATGCCGGAATGGGCATACTATCAGCTCTGGGATACCGTTTCTTAGATGCAGATGGCAATGAACTTCGGCCATGTGGAGCAAATCTGTCGGCCGTACAAACAATAGATGATACAAATGTGCAGGACATAGTAAAAGAAGCAAAATACACCATAGCCTGCGATGTTGATGCACCCTTTTGCGGACCCAACGGAGCCGCTTATACATTTGCAGCCCAAAAAGGTGCTGACAAAGATATGATAAACACTTTAGATAAAGGAATGCACCATTTTGCAGACATCATACTCAAACATTATGGCATTAACATAAAAGATATACCCGGAGCAGGTGCAGCCGGTGGCGTAGGCGGTAGTTTAAAGGCATTATTAAACGCCAATCTTAAAAGAGGAATAGACATCATACTTAACACTATCAATTTTGAAAAGCAGATAGAAGATTGCAATCTGGTTATTACCGGTGAAGGCCATATAGACCACCAGACTATGATGTCAAAAGCTCCAAGTGGAGTATTACGCATAGCACAGAAAAAAGGAATACCCGTTATTGCTATAGGTGGCAGAGTAACTATGTGTGAAGAACTTAAGAACAGCGGCTTCAGGGATATTCTTTGCATTACCCCCCACTCTATGCCTATACATCAAGCCATTCATCCACAAACAGCCACATCAAATCTCCGCAATACCGCCATTCACATAGCCTGCATGTTTACTCAGAATGATTAAATTATCAACAACTATTGTCAAAAAGATTTTAAGTTCTTAAATTCGCATCATATATACAAAAGTGAGATTTTTCAATAAAGAAAACAGACAAAAACAGAATAAAATGAAGAAGTTTAGAGCATCGGTTTTGGCAGTGGCACTATTGGCCATAATGCCTGTAAAAGCAGATATTAACAAGAACAATCTGCTGAAAGATGAAATCAGGAACAAAGTGTCTATGTTGTCACAAAACAACATACAGAGAGGTTCCGGCAATAAATTATCGGAAGAATCAATAAATAGGTTGAAGGCAGCTGCCAGAAGAGTGCCTGTTACAAAGACAGCCACACAAACACTCGATGTGGTTTATCTGGACAGCGTAATATCTGAAAACCGCAAAGAGTACTACAAATACAATGACCACGGATGGCTAATATCCAAAGAAGTTTACAATCTGGAAGATTATACATTTGTACTAAACACAGACGAATCTTTTCGTAACGATTACGAATTCGATTCAATGGACAGGATTGTAAATTTCGCCTACTACGAATATAATGAAGACGGTTCTGCATACGTGACAGCAAGGATGACTTCCACCTGGACCGGTCCAAAGTCACGTAATGAAAAGTATTACACCACATCTGAATATGACGAATGGGAAGGTTTGCAGTTAGTTACCGAAATAGACTACGATGAATTTGGAAATATAAGCCAAATGAAAGAATACGAATGGGATTATGACACCAACACAATGGAACTTGAAGATTTTTTTCATGCAAAGTATTCGCGCAACGTTATGGAGTACTATTACACCGAAGATGGGCTATACGATGGTATGGACTTTAACGAAGAATTAGTGTTTCGCTACATGACATACTATGTAGAAGCCGACAAATACGAACTGTATGGTGAAAAGGTTGAAACCAAAGTGGATGGTCTTACAACCACCAACACAATATACACTGTTGATAATTATTTTGAAGGAGAACAAGATATTGAGAAACTGATAGCAAATATTGACAGCTATTGGGAATTTGCTGAAGAAGAGGTTATAACACTTACCCCAAAAGGTAACCGTTTTGCCAGCATATACTACTATTCTGCTCCTTGGGAAGAAGATATGCCATCATACGACGATCAGCCATCTTATGACGAAGAAGTAGAAGCTATCCTTACCCGTTCACAGACCAACAGAGTTCTTGAAAACAGATATGTAATGGAATATGACGAACTGGACCGCTTAATAAAATGTGTAGAGCAGAATGACGAAGAGGATGACATATACACCCGAACATTCACCTATTACAATGACAAAGCTTATAACATTACTTTAGCAGATTTGGAAGACGCTCTATACAACTACTGGGAAGAAGAGGATTACATGATAAGCCCAATGAGCGGCTATTTATATGGTGAAGTTAAAAACGCACGTTCAGAATCCAATTATGGCTATAGCGAAATCTTAGTTTATAAATACGATGCCAACGGCAATATTCTACATCAGAAAGAGACCGAGCACATCTATAGCGATGTTGAGATGGATTACGATTTAAATGGCGATGGTATTATGTCAACCGAAAGCGAAACCATTGTTGATGAATACTGGTTCACATACGATGAAAACAACGAAGTGAAATCAGAAATACATTATGCCGAATATGAAGATCCAGAATATCAATACCAAAAGACTGAATATGTTTCAGAGATGACTTCCGATGGTTATCTTATTGGAGAAAAATACTATAACGGCACATCAGAAAATGGGCCTTGGACTATTGAAAGCGAATTTCTCCTGTTGTACAATGAGAATATTTACGAAGTGTATGAAACACAATTATTAGCTACATGGTGGCGTAGATACAATAAAGCTTTGCAGTTATGGTTTGGCGAAAAGACAGCATTTATTAATGATGACGCAATAGTTTATGAAATAGATCCTGCTACAGGTGAATTTATTGAACCGGCCGACACCCAAAATAGTACTGTTCCTACCCGTTCCGGATTTAACCTGCAGCAAGGAGACAACTTCATTAGTTTTGTAGAAGATAATTGGCAGTACGAAGGAAATATTTTGTGCGATTATATATACAATGAACAGACACAGACTGAAGAACTTACAATTACTGACGGTCAATTAATGATAATATGGACAGGCAACACCAAAGGTAAATTCAATTATAATCATCCTTCAGACAACTACATATTCCCTGTAGGTCCTATCTTCTATGGCATTGAGGTATCAGAGAGCGTTGATATGGTTAATTCGGGTATGATTGAACTTAGTTGGGATATGGAAACCGAACAGTGGATAAGCCATTACAATCGTTCCATCAACATAACAAATCACACTACAAACAGTCAAGGCAATGTAATTGAAATAAGCGGTACATATACATTCAACCCCGAAACAGAACGTATGGATAAAGTTGCTGAAGATACTGTTATGTATGTATTTGATGAATATAAGAGACTTGCTTACATAACAGATAACAGTTCTACAACATTCTTCAATTATCTGAGCAAAGATTCAAACTATCTGCTTGAATCATTCACAGTAGATGCTGCCGGAAACAAATATGACGTATGTAAGTATTACTATTCAAACGGAGAGTATTCATTCCCATACACAGAAGTGAAGGATATAGATGCTTCCACAGAATGGAACATAAGCGGACACACCATTACCGCCAATGGTACTATAACACTGTTCAACATGAATGGTATGAAGGTTGCCACAGAAAATGGCATTCTTCAAGTACCTGAATCAGGTATTTACATTATGGATATAAACGGAAAGAGGACAAAGATTAGCATCAGATAAATGTATTACAAACTGCATCATCATTTGGTGGTGCAGTTTTTTGAATGTATAAGAATATGAAAAGAGGATTATTAACTTTTGCAGCACTGATAACTGCAGCAGGGGCATTTGCCTGCACAAACCTGATAGTAACAGCCGGAGCATCGGCCGATGGTAGCGTAATGGTATCTTATGCAGCCGATTCGCACCAGCTTTATGGTGCACTATACCACACAGAAGCCGGCAAATACAAACCCGGTACTATGCTGAAGGTCTATGAATGGGATACCAGCAAATATCTGGGCGATATAGCACAAGCAGAACGCACCTACTCTACCATAGGCAATATGAATGAACATCAGCTTATAATAGGAGAAACCACCTTTGGCGGACGTTCAGAGCTGGGTGAACCTAATGGTATTATGGACTATGGTTCACTTATATACATTGCACTACAAAGAGCCAAGAGTGCCCGTCAGGCCATAGAGGTAATAGCAGATTTGGCAAACACCTACGGATATGCTTCAAGTGGCGAAAGTTTCAGTATAGCCGATAAAAACGAAGCCTGGATAATGGAACTGATAGGTAAAGGTGCCGATGAAAAAGGTATAGTTTGGGTGGCACGCCGTATTCCCGATGGTTATATAAGCGCACACGCAAATCAGGCACGCATAACCACGTTTCCTCTTAACGACCCCGAGAATTGCCTATATTCTCCCGACGTAATTGATTTTGCCCGTAACAAAGGTTATTTCAGCGGAAAGGATGAAGATTTCAGTTTCTGCGATGCCTATGCCCCACTCGATTTTGGTGCACTGCGTGGATGTGAAGCTCGCGTTTGGTCTTTCTTTAACCGTTTTGCAAGCGGCATGGACAAGTATCTGGATTTTGCTCTTGGCCACAATCCTGCAAACAAAATACCACTGTGGGTTAAGCCTGACAGAAAACTTACCCAAAAAGATGTTTTTGACATGATGCGCGACCACTACGAAGGTACTCCTATGGATATGACTACCGATATAGGTGCAGGCGGTAGCCATCTGCCTTATCGCTGGAGACCAATGGATTTTGAAGTGGATGGAGTAGAATATACTCAGGAACGCGCCATTGCTACACAGCAAACCGGCTTCTGGTTTGTGGCTCAGGCACGCAAGAACCTGCCCGACCACATAGGTGGAGTTATTTGGTTTGGTACAGACGATGCGGCTACATCACCTCTTACCCCTATATACTGCGGTACAACAGATGTTCCAGAATCTCTTGCAGAAGGTACAGCCGATATGCTTACATACAGCGACAAATCTATGTTCTGGGTAACCAACCGCATAGCACAGTTTGCATATCTGCGTTACGATCATATAGGTAAAGAGGTTCGTACCGTTATTGATGAATGGGAAAACAGCATGATAGACGAACTTAAAAAGCAGGATAAAGTTTTGGCCGAAATGAGTCCTAAAAAGATGACAAAAAAGGCTACTGAATGGTCTGTAGAGAATGCTCAGTCACTATGGAAAAAGTGGAGCGAACTGGATGACTATCTAATGGTGAAATACATTGATGGTAATGTTAAGTTTCAGAATGAAGATGGCAGTTTTATGAATAATGGTCACCACCCTTCACAACCTGAATTCCCTGAACAGAGCGGATACAGCGAAAAGTTCCTGCGCGCCATTGCTGCCGATAATCCCCTGCTTCGCGTTGTAAAGTAAATTTATCACTGTTTCTATACAACTATCCCGGTTGCATTCCTTGCAGTCGGGATTATTTTCATAGCTGTTGGTTGTAGTAACAGGGTGGTATTTGTTTCGGTTCCGCCAAAACAAGTTTTGGCTTCTTCCC
>CALEFD010000068.1 GCA_937876995.1 uncultured Bacteroidales bacterium
TCATAAAATTGCAACTTTATTTCCGCTGGTCACACTGACCCAGACTCCCTATCGCTTGTATGGCAAAGGAGTTGGTATGTCCGGCAACGCCTTCTAGGTAGACAAGAATCGAAGCCGCCGAGGAAAGCACACTCTCCCGGCTTACGGGATACCCCAAATCATTGTCTTCCATGAAACTTTCGAACGGGATATCAATCAGCAGCGGCTGCGACACGGACGGCATCCGTGCCTTAAAGAAGTTGCCCCCCTCAAGAATTACGCCACCCTCGGGAGCAATGGCAACCGTCAGCGGAGCATCGGAATAATAAACAATGCACAGACCTTTCCATTTCCTGATATCAGCTCCTTCGGAGGAATCACTCCAGACCATACCATTCCACAGGTTGAATCCAATTCCGGCAAAGGGCCTCGGCAGCCCCCCTCCGAAATCCGCAGTCACAAAGATTCCGGTAGAGAAAGGATTCTATGTGGTGAGATGTGGAAATGAAGCGGAGAAGGTGATGGTGAAATGATAAAAGCGGAATGCAAGACGTAACAATGTAATTCTAATTAAAATTCAATCAAAAATTGTATCTTTGCGACATGTCTGTACAAAGACAAAATAGAAAAATTGGTTGATTATGTATGATTTACGTGACATAGTTGAGTATATGGTTATATTGATTGGATCATTTGCCAAAAGATATAATATAAGTGATCAAGAAGCACAAGCTTATTTGAGTCGCTATGGTGCATTGGATATGATCCAAACCCATTATGGAATTATGCATACGCAAAGGTTTGAGGATATGGTGGAAGGATTGACCGTGTTTTGCAAAAGGAATGGAGGGAATCTAGCGTGAAGCTGTATCATGGTTCAAATATGATCATCGACAAGATAGATCTTGAGATGTCAAAACCCAATAAAAATTTTGGCAAGGGATTCTATCTGTCAGAGAATGAATCGCAAGCAATGGAAATGGCGAACTTCAAATCTGCATTATTGGGCGGCGAACCTATTGTGACCAAGTTTGAATTTAATGACTTGATGATGCAAAGTTCTGACCTTCGCATAAAGATCTTTACTGACTATTCAGAAGAGTGGGCAGATTTTGTATTCGCAAATAGAGAGGGACAGGAAGTTGAACTGTATGATATTGTCTATGGTCCGATTGCAAACGATAAGGTAGGATTGCAGATTCGTAAACTTAAGGATGGATCTATTGATAAAGTTGAGTTCCTGAATAGGCTTAAATACATGAAAGGTCTTACATTTCAATACTATTTTGGTACAGAAAAGTCTATTAAATATCTACGTAAATTATGACCGATGCAGATATAAAATATATGAAAGAAGCTTTAGCAGTAGATATTGCAGAACTTCTTGCAAAAGACTTTGATATGAATATTACAGATGCTCTTGATGCATTGTATAATTCTGAAACCTATGAGAAGTTGAATAATTCAAACACTGGATTGTATTTTCAGAGTGCAAAGTATGTATATTCATTTTTAAAGAATGAATTTCTTACCTCAAAGTTTGGATGATGTTGTATTAATATGTGTATTTCTTTCAAAAAATCTTAACAAAATTAGTGAGTTTGCTAACCGCGGATTAGGAAATCCGATTAGATAAAAAATCTTTCAACCACCAGTAATCTGTAGATTTTCCCCTACTAGGACGAAGTTTTTTTGTTATACTAGTATTTCAATAGTTTGTATAAGAAAACTGGTTACCCTGCCCACATGAGTAGTGGAAACTGAGGGACTATCTGTGTGTAGCGGAATTTGCCCCAAAACACAGAGTAGTAATAGGGTAAGTTTGCGGGCATAGCCACCCATGGCTTTGTAAATGGGAGGAGCCTGCGCCGAAGGCGTAGGAGGGATGGAGCCGGAACTTGTTCCGGCGGAACCATAGCAAACTTAACCCTATTACTATAAACGAACAGCTACGTCCCTCAGTTCCACTATAAACTAACGGAACCTTAGCAAACTTAACCCTATTACTATAAACGAACAGCTACGTCCCTCAGTTCCGCTACGAACAAATCAAGAAAACTCGGCTTCTTTTGTTTTATATATATAATAAAATGAGTAAATTTGCGGTCAAAATATTGGGCAATGCCCTGTTTTTGAATGTAAAATTTTGAATATCAGTATATTGTAATGAACAAGAAGTTCGCAGAACGTAGTCAGCTTAATCTCTCGCAAGTTAATAAGAGTGTGCTGGAAAAATGGTTAGAGGAAGATTTGTTTGCTCGCAGTGTAAAAGAACGCGAGGGTTGTCCATCATTTGTATTTTACGAAGGTCCTCCATCGGCAAACGGAATGCCGGGAATACACCACGTAATGGCAAGAACAATCAAAGACTGTTTCTGTCGCTACAAAACAATGAACGGCTATCAGGTTAACCGTAAAGCAGGATGGGATACACACGGACTGCCTGTAGAACTTGGAGTAGAAAAGAAACTTGGTATAACCAAAGAAGATATAGGAACCAAAATCTCTGTCGATGAGTATAATATGAACTGCCGTACAGAGGTAATGAAGTACAAAGAGAAGTGGAGCGAATTAACAGAAAAAGTTGGTTATTGGGTAGATCTTGATAATCCATACATAACATACGACAACCGTTATATTGAAACATTGTGGTGGTTGCTGAAACAGTTGTATTCCAAGAATTATCTTTACAAAGGATATACTATTCAGCCATATTCACCTGCAGCAGGTACAGGTCTGTCAAGCCACGAATTGAACCAACCGGGTTGTTACCGCGATGTAAAAGACACAACCGTTACTGCACAATTCCTGATAACAGATCCAAAACCGGAAATGCAGGGTTGGGGTAAAGCATACTTTGCAGCTTGGACCACCACACCTTGGACACTGCCATCAAACACAGCACTTTGTGTTGGAAACAAAATAGACTACGTTGTAGTACAATCATATAACCCATATACAGCAGAACCTGTAACATTGGTTCTAGCTAAGGAACGTCTTTCTGCATACTTCCAGAGCGAAGGTGCAGAACTTCCTATGGATGCATACAAACAGGGCGATAAGGTAATACCATATCGTGTAATTGCCGAATATAAAGGTGCCGATTTGGTAGGTATGCACTACGAACAGTTGTTCCCTTGGGTAAAACCTGTTTACAAAGATGAAGACGGCAGCATAAAGACAAGCGATGCCGGTTTCCGTGTTATTCATGGCGATTATGTTACCACAGAAGATGGTACCGGCATAGTACATATTGCACCAACATTTGGTGCCGATGATGCTTTTGTGGCAAAGGCAGCAGGAATTCCGTCATTGTTCATGGTGAACAAGAAGATGGAAACTCGTCCTATGGTAGATTTTACCGGTAAGTATTGGACACTTGATGAACTTGATGCAGACTTTGTAAAGAATTGTGTTAATGTTGAACTTTACAATGAATTTGCAGGTGCATACGTTAAGAACGCTTACGATCCAAAGTTCAATGTAGATGGTAAATATGACGAAGTAGCTGCTCAGAAAGCAGAAGATTTGAACGTATATCTCTGCATCAAGATGAAACAGGCTGGTCAGGCATTGAAGATAGAGAAACATGTTCACAACTATCCACACTGCTGGCGTACCGATAAACCTGTGTTGTACTATCCTTTAGATAGCTGGTTCATTAGAGCAACAGCAGCTAAAGAGAAGATGATGGAACTGAACAAAACCATCAAATGGAAACCTGAATCGACAGGAACAGGCCGTTTTGGAAAGTGGCTTGAAAATCTTAACGATTGGAACTTGAGCCGTAGCCGTTATTGGGGTACTCCATTGCCAATCTGGCGTAATGACGAAGGCGATGAAATATGTATAGGCTCAGTTGAAGAGCTTTATAACGAAGTAGATAAAGCTGTTGCAGCAGGTGTTATGAAAAGCAATCCGTTCCGCGACAAGGGCTTTGAACCAGGTGTTTATACAGCAGAAAACTATGATAAGATAGATTTGCATCGTCCATATGTAGATGATATTATTCTGGTATCTGCAGCAGGCAGACCAATGAAACGCGAACTTGATTTGATAGACGTTTGGTTTGACAGTGGTGCAATGCCATTTGCTCAGGTACACTATCCGTTTGAAAATAAAGAGATAGTAGATAACGGAAGCGTATTCCCTGCCGACTTTATAGCTGAAGGTGTTGACCAGACACGTGGTTGGTTCTATACACTGCACGCAATTGCAACAATGGTTAAAGGTGATGTTTCATTCAAAGCGGTAATATCCAACGGTTTGGTATTGGATAAGAATGGTAACAAGATGAGTAAACGTTTGGGTAATGCTGTAGATCCGTTTGGCGCTATTGAAGAGTTTGGTAGTGACCCATTGCGCTGGTATATGATAACCAATGCTCAGCCTTGGGATAACCTGCGCTTTGATGCTGATGGTGTGAAAGATGTGGTTCGTAAATTCTTTGGAACTCTGCACAACACATACAGATTCTTTGCACAGTATGCAAATATTGATGGCTTTACATTTGCAGAAGATGCTATACCTGTTCAGGAACGTCCTGTAATGGATCGTTGGATATTGAGTGAATTAAATTCAATGATTGCCGATGTTCGTGAAAGTCTTGACGATTACGAACCAACAAAGGCCGGCCGTAGAATTACAGACTTTGTTAATGACTTCCTCTCTAACTGGTATGTACATCTTACCAGGGAGCGTTATTGGGGTAGTGTAATGAGTCAGGATAAGTTATCGGCTTACCAGACATTATACACCTGTTTGGAAACTGTATCAAGATTGATGGCTCCTATAGCTCCTTTCTATGCTGACCAACTATTCCGCGATTTGAATGCAGCAACAGGTAAGGATAGATCTATATCAGTGCATTTGGCTTCGTTCCCTGTTTGCGATAACAGCATTGTAGATAAAGAACTGGAAACTCAGATGGAACTTGCACAGAAACTAACATCAATGACTCTTGCATTACGTAAGCGTGACGATGTTAAGATAAATGTTCGCAAGCCGTTGCAGAAGATACTCATTCCGGTTACTGAAGAACTGAAGAAGCATCTGGAACCGGTAAAAGAACTTATCAGAAACGAAGTAAACGTAAAAGAGGTTGAATTTGTAGAAGGTGCAACTAATGTACTTGTAAAGAAGGTAAAATGTAACTTCAAGATATTGGGTAAGAAGTTCGGTCCGCTAATGAAAGGTGTAGCTGCTGCAGTTCAGACAATGTCGCAAGAAGATGTTGCTATGCTTGAAACCAATGGTTCATTCACCTTTAATATAGACGGTAATGCTGCAGAGATATTGGCTAACGAAGTGGAAATCTTTAGCGAAGATATTCCGGGTTGGGTAGTATCTAACGAAGGTACATTGACTGTTGCGCTTGATGTTACTCTAACTGATGAACTGAAACGTGAAGGTATAGCAAGAGAGCTGAAAAAACGTATTCAGGATATAAGAAAGCAGATTGGTTTGGAAATAACAGACCGTATAGCTATAACAATTCAGGCAAATCCTGCTACTGATGCTGCAATTCGTGAATACGCGGAGTGGATTAAGGAACAGGTTTTGGCTAACAATATACAGATTGTAGAGAATCTTGCAGTTGAGGGTGTGGAAGATGTGTCGTTCGATGAATATTCACTGCGAGTGCTTGTGAAAAAGGATTGATTATTACTGACATCTTAAACTTTTAAGTTATGGCTGAAAAGACACGTTATTCAGACGAAGAATTAGAAGAGTTCAAGGCTATTATCAAGGACAAATTGGAAATAGCCCAGAGAGATTATGAAGCACTTAAAGCGTCATTGATGAATGCTGATAGTAATAGTACAGACGATACATCGCCTACCTATAAAGTGTTGGAAGAGGGCGCAAGCACACTTTCAAAGGAGGAGACAACACGTTTGGCACAGCGTCAGATGAAGTTTATTCAATCGCTTCAGGCTGCATTGGTACGTATTGAAAATAAAACGTATGGTGTCTGCAGAGAAACCGGCAAGCTTATCCCTAAAGAGAGATTACGTGCAGTGCCTCATGCAACACTCTGTATAGAAGCAAAACAGAACAAGAAGTAATTGATGGGCAAAGAAAAAACTCTGCATCAGGGGCGTTTAGCAACTGTTATAGTCATTGCTGTGCTTATAATTGACCAAATCATAAAGATTGCGGTCAAGACAAATATGAGTATTGGCCAAGAGATTCGCATAACCAATTGGTTCTATATATTGTTTGTTGAAAACAACGGTATGGCCTTCGGGATGGAGATAATAAGTAAATTGTTCCTCTCAATATTCCGAATAGTGGCTATAGGGTTCTTTGTGTGGTATCTATGCAAGATAGTAAATAAAGGATTCCCGAAGGGGTATATAGTGACCATTGCATTTGTTATAGCCGGTGCAGCAGGTAATCTGATAGACTGTATTTTATACGGTCAGATATTTTCTGAAAGTACATTCGGCCCTAATGGAGTGGCACATTTTACACCATTTGGTGAAGGATATGCGCCAGTATTATATGGTAAGGTTGTTGATATGTTTTACTTCCCACTATGGACCTGGCCAGATTGGCTTCCGTGGATAGGTGGTAACATATTCTTCAGCCCAATATTTAATTTTGCAGATTCATGCATAACTTGTGGCATAATAGTGCTGATGTTGTTCTATTCGCGATATGTGAATATGGGACTTAATTATTCAGAAGAACAGACAGATGAAACTGAATCAGATAATTAGTCTTTTTTCAATAGTCTTGTTATTGTCGGCGTGTAAAGTAAATCGTCCCGACGATGTACTTCCTCCAAAAACTATGGAGGCGGTACTCTATGATTATCATCTTGCACAGGCTATTTTGATGGATGCCGAATCTGCAGAGAAGTATAAACGAGATTTCTATTTGGAATGGGTATATCAGAAGAACGGAGTTACAAAAGAAGAATTTGATAACTCGTTGGTTTGGTACACACGCTATCCGGAAGAGTTTGCCGAGATATATGAAAAACTCTCGGAAAGAGTTACCAAGGATAGAAATCAGGCGGCAATGTTGCTTGAAAGAATAGAAAAGAGTTCGTTCAGTGTAGAATCGGGAGATAGTGTGGATTTGTGGTATCTGAACAACACAGCCATAATGTCTAATTCTATCTTTTTGGATAAACTGACTTACTCAATTAAAGCCGATACCACTTTCCATAAAGGAGATACTATTACCTGGAATGTGAATAGTACGTTTGTGGCACCCGATTCTCTACCATTGAAAGTCTATTTGGCCATGTCTTTAAGATATGGTGCAGATAGAGTGGTGACGGTAGATACACTATTGGATCACACGTCAGAAGTAACACTAATGTCGGTTACTGATACAGTGGCAGATTTAAATAGTTTGACCGGCTTTGTAAGTTATATAGATACTATTGGTAACCAAGATGCCTGCGTAGTGCTTTCTAATATGTCGCTTATACGTCAGCGGTAAGTTCTGCGTCTGAATTCGGCGCAGGTAATAGCTGTGGCTACAGCAACATTTAGCGATTCGCTTGTAGGGGCATCGGCAGGATAGCTGGGAATATATAAGGGGTCTGTTATTAAGGAACAGACCTCTTTACTTATACCGTTTCCTTCGTTACCCATTATAATAATTCCATTGTTGGATAGTTCAGATTTGTATATGTCATTCCCGTTTAGAAGTGTTCCATAAACCGGAATCTGTTTGCTTAATTGTTTTAATTCTTTAGCCAAATCTATGTAATGTAACTCAACTCTGGATATGGCTCCCATTGTGGCTTGTGTAGCTTTTGGGTTGTATATGTCGGCAGTATCGTTGGAGCAAAAGATATGCTTTATGCCAAACCAATCTGCTATTCTTACTATAGTTCCTAAATTGCCCGGGTCTTGAATACCATCTAATGCTAAAACAAGTTCGGTGCGGGCTATCTCTAAACCGCAGTTATACTCTGGTATTTTAAAAACAGCAAGAACGTCTTGTGGGGTTTGTAGCAGGCTGGTCTGTTTAAGCACACTTTCAGAAACTATTTCTGTTCTAACAGATGGTAGTCTTTTCTGCTTTTCTGCCCATTCCTGTGTAGATACAATTAATGTACACTCCATAGCGTTCAGTAACTCCTCTACCATCTTGTGACCTTCTGCAATAAACACTCCTTTCTCCTTGCGTATTTTCTTTATTGCAAGCGATTTTATATTCTTTATATCGTTCTTACTAATCATAATAAAATGTTAACGGTTTACAAAGTAAACTCTTTTTTTTTGAAACATTTGGCATAGCCCCATACTTTATTTAACTTTGTAAGTTATTATATTGCAAATGGTATATCCTTTTGCAGTTTTGGTAAGAAAGTGAAGAGATATTGTTATAACATACTGCTGATTGTAGTTATTCTGCTGGGCTGGTCATCCTGTTCAGTCTATAAGTATGTGCCGGAAGATGAATATCTTCTGACAAATGTCTCTGTCAAGGTAGAAGATGCTAAAATACAGAATTTGTCTAAGTATAAGTCGTTATCAAAACAGCTTCCCAACAGTAGAGTTTTTGGACTTTTCAGAGTACCATTGCGAATATATTCGTTGTTAGGAGGAAAAGAGGGTAAAATGGGTGAAGCACCTGTTATATACGATTCAATTTATGCAAAAGAGACTGTGCGTGATATGCGTAATCTGTTGGTTAATTCTGGTTATCTGAATGCTGACGTAGATTACAATGCAACCACTTCAAGGGGTAAAAAAATAGATGTTGAATACATATTAAGACCGGGAAAACCTTTTGTTGTAGAAACCATAGAGACTCAAATAGAAGATCCTACAATAGCTTCAATAATTAAAAATAGCAATTCACGTCCTTTGTTGGAAGAAGGTATGAAACTGGATGTTATAGCTCTTGATAATGAGAGAACAAGAATCGTTGAGATGCTTCAAAAACAGGGCTATTACAGGTTCGACAAAAGTTTTATTACCTTCCAGGCCGATACTGTGGCAAATTCCAAAAAAGTTAAACTGACAATGTTTATTGAAGGTGAAAGCCATACGCAGTACGAAATAGGAGATGTAACTTACGTTTTGACAGACAATCCAAACTACTCTTTGGATAATTATAAAGATTATAAAGTGCAGGAATCCGATGGATTTAATATCCTTTATAATGCCGATATAAAAAGACCCGAATTAAAAGATGAAGCGTTGTTGAGCCACTCATTTTTAAGAAAAGGTATGTTGTATAATACCGATTCCATTACAAAAACTTATTCTACACTCTCAAAATTAAGTTTTAATCAGTATTCCAATATTGTTTTTGACGTTGATGAAGAATCGGATAAACTCAATACATCGGTTTTCTTTGTAAAACGTCCAAAACATTCTTTGCGTTTGGAGGCAGAAGGTACAAATACAAGTGGCGATTTCGGCGCAGCTGCCGCACTATCTATTATCAATAGAAATCTGTTCCGTGGGTCTGAACAGTTTAGCTTGAAGGTGCGAGGTGCTTATGAAGCTATTACATCATTAGGTTATTCGGGTAACAGATATCTGGAATATGGTGCTGAAGCAAATCTGGAATTTCCATCACTTATATTACCGTTAGTGCCGTTGGATTTTCAGCGAAAGAGTCAGGCAACAACACAGTTTAGTCTGGAATCTAATGTACAGAGCCGTCCGGAATTTAAGAAGATACTTTTTACAACTAAATGGAGCTATTTATGGACACCAAACTGGCGTCAGTCTCATAGAATAGATTTGGCAGATTGGAACTATCTTACTGTGCCTTGGATTGATCCAAAGTTTAAAACAGAGTATTTAGATCCTATTACAGGACAGCATTCTATATTGAGATATAATTACGAAGATATGCTTATTACAAAAGTGGGTTATCAGTTTGCGTTGACTAATGCTCGTACAAATGCAGTAATACCACTTCAGTATTCTTTCCGTTTTAATTTGGAAACATCAGGCAATATGCTTTATGCAGCATCTAAATTGTTGGAATCTTCAAAGAATCAGGAAGGCCAATATGAATTTTTGGACATAGCTTTTGCACAGTATGTAAAGAATGATATGTCCTACACTCTTAATTGGCGTATTAATCAGTCTAATAACCTGTTGTTCCACATAGAATCGGGCATAGCATTACCTTATCTAAATTCAAATAGTGTGCCTTTTGAAAAACGCTATTTTGCAGGTGGTGCAAACAGTGTTCGTGGTTGGTCTGTACGTGAATTGGGACCTGGGGCTTATGTGAGAAATGATAATAAGATAGACTATATCAAACAATCGGGTGATATAAAATTAGGAGCAAGCATTGAATATCGTAGCCATTTGTTTTGGAAGTTTAATGCAGCTCTGTTTGTTGATGCAGGAAATATCTGGACTATTAAAGATTATGCAGATCAACCCGGAGGCCAGTTCCTGTTTGATGAATTTTATAAGCAGATAGCTGTCTCATACGGAGCTGGTCTGCGTTTGGATGCAAATTTCTTGGTGGTAAGACTTGATATGGGTGTTAAAGCAATTAACCCAAATTACACATCGGGAAAAGAGAAATACCCTATATTAAATCCTAACTTAAAACGCGATTTGGCTTTCCACTTTGCGGTAGGTTATCCGTTCTAATCCAAAACACTTTTTTAATATGGAAATAAGAATAAATAAATATAAAAATGAAGGTAAAGTTTATGAGCCTACAGAGTGGCAGCAGCGGAAACTGCTACTATTTAGGCACCGACGAAAATGGTATTTTGATTGATGCCGGTATTCCGGTAAAGCAGATTAAGAGTTGTCTAAAAAGTGTGGGACTCTCTTTTGAAAAGGTTATGGCGGTTTTCGTTACTCACGACCACGCAGACCATATTAAAGCATTAGGTAATCTGGGCGAAAAGTGCTCTATACCTATATATGCCACTGCTACTACACATGAAGGTATAAACCGTAACTACTGTATGACAGAAAAGTTGGTAACATCTGTTCGTTTTGTAGAGAAAGATGTGACTTTTAAATTCTGTGGGTTTAATATTACTCCATTCGAGGTACCTCATGATGGTACTGATAATGTGGGCTATCACATTGAAGTAGGTGGTACCGTATTCTGTTTTGTTACAGACTTGGGCCATATTACAGAAAAGGTATCATCGTACATAGAAAAGGCTAACTATCTAATCTTAGAAGCAAACTACGATGAAGAGATGCTAAAAGGCGGTCACTATCCTAAATTTTTAAAGGAACGTATAACTAGTCCTTTAGGTCATCTGTCAAATAAGACTACGGCTAAATTTTTAGCTGAACATATTACAGAAGATTTAAAGTATGTATGGCTATGCCATCTTAGCGGTGAGAATAACCATCCCGAACTTGCTTATAAGACTGTAGAATATGAATTGCGTGGAGTTGGGGTTATTCCCGGTGTTGACGTGCAGGTTGCTGCGCTAAAACGCAATTCTCCATCGGAACTTTACGAATTTGAAATATCTGAATATTAATCTTTAAATAAGAGAATTATGAAAAAGTTGTTTTTATTTGTAGCGTCTTTATTTGTAATGTTGTGTGGTTATTCCCAGACAAATGCGCCGGCTACAGTGCCTGCTCCGGAATTGGAATTTGTAGTACAACTGCAGGTAGCATTAGGTCCTTCATACAGTGTAGGAGAAACTCCACGTGGTACCAGAAATGTGGTGCCTATTACAGGTGGAACTTTTGAGGGCCCTAAAATGAAAGGTACAATTATACCTGGTGGTGCCGATTATCAGATGTCCGGTCAGGGTGGTAGAACAGAAATAGAGGCTATCTACTCAATTAAGACTGACGATGGTGTTTATATTCACGTCAGAAATAATGGCATTATATCAATGGGTACAGGTTCAAATGGTGCTCCTGCGTTCTATTTTAGAACAACCCCTAAATTTGAAGCACCTGTTGATAGCAAATATGCGTGGTTAAATAATGCTGTGTTTGTGTGTGCTCCTGCTATGGGTGGTGCCGGTGGAGGTATTACCCTTAATGTCTGGATGGTGAAATAAGGTCGCGAATAATCGCGTACAAAAGAAAGAGACTGACGAGAAATGAAGTGACCCCAAAAGTTTAGACAAAAAACTTTTGGGGTCAGTACAAAAGTAAATATGACTTTTTAGTCAGTCTCTTTACGCATTAGAAAGATAAGTTTTCTAACGAAAAGTTTACTTATCAATAGAAAGATATGGACTAATGTCGTAACTATATATCTTTTCGTCACCGGAATCTAAACCGTATAATATCATATTTTCTTTATCGTAGGCGACGCCTGTTAAACAATGATCCATACTAAATCTATATAAAAGTTCACCGGTCCAATTCCATATTCTTATATGAACTGGGATATTAGGATTCTCCATATATTCATAGTAGGAACACTCCCATGTAGCCGTTATAATTAAGTCATCTGTTGTTGCTAAAGAAGTACAATTTAAAGGTATATTTCTTATATAGTTTATTCCGGTTGGCTCATCTATAGTAACTCTATTACAATTATGTATAGTCTTGACTGATAAACTATCAATATCAAAGATATTTATGTAATCTAATACATACATTGCAAAAACAGCTTTTCCTCCACTCGGTCTAGGAAGGGCTTTACCTACGTAATAAGCGTATGTCCATGGAGTTGACTCCATCTTGTTTATATCTCCAAAAAGTGGTATTTCCTGCTTCCCATTATTATTTCTAACAACAAAAGTTGGTGCTGTACATATATTATCGCGTGGATCATCAAAATAAATTCCATGATAATCTAACCATCTGTTATTACCTACATAAAGAGAATAACCATCTACAGGTTCACAAATTGCTTTAATAATTGTATCCACTACTGCATACTCGGCAGTTACTGATTCTCTTAAGTTAATTGACTTGATGACGCTATTGTTGTCAACTATTAATAAGGTTGGAATGCCATTTTTTGCTACTAATTGTAATGGAGTGTGAAACGGATAAATCAAATCTGCTCTTGCTCTACCCTCCGGACATAGTATAGCTAATTCTTGGAATGTATTTTTATTAAAAATCCTTATTTGACCTGCCGGATTAGTAGTGGCTGCAACAAAATAGTCATCAATAATACCTATTTCGCGCACTCCCATTATATCTAAATTAGTAGCTATTCCTTTAAGCTCAATTTCTGGCACAGCAGATACATCTACTTCCGTAACTTCAGAAACTATATACTGCTTTGGCTCACAACTGACTATCAATAAGAATGTTGCCACTACTATTCCAATATTCCTTATTATCTTCATACTTCAACTATTGGCACATTATGTAGTTGTTAATAATTCATCCAACAAAATCCATAATCTCCTATAATATTGCAAGTAATTTTGTTGTCAGGACATTTATAAGTACCTTCTTTAGGACTTTTATGCCATAAACTCCACCATTGTAGCCCAGCTTTTACCATACCATATATTTCACTATCTGTATGCATATCCGTATCTATATGACATTGATAATGAAGAAAACCATTCTGCATTGCTATTGGATAGCAAATTTGATAATCGTGATTAAAACGATCCCCTGCTGTTATTGCTTCTATGTTATCATCAACCATATAGGAAGATATTTTGATCGATTTAATTGTAGAAGAAATGCACAGCATTACTGAAACAATAGCAACAAAAAAGATTGATACACAAAACTGGCTTTTTACTTTTTTACTCATAACTAATCTCTTTAAAAGTTAATAATATCGTTTGTTTTAAAATAAATACTCGCAATAGTTTAATCAGTGTCTTGGTGTATTGGTAGTTTTCCACCATTATCTGTAATAGCAATGGTAGTCTTTTTGATTAAATCAATCAGTGAGTGACGATTAAAAGGTTCGCCCACCAACAGAACACGATTGTCTTTATCTAACAATAGGGTGCGATTTCTAGCAAGTACTTTATCAAGACCATTCTCTTTTAAATAACTGTTTCCTACATCGTATAACAATGTATTTTGTAAATGCATTTTTTTCAACAAAGACTGTATGTTCTCTATACTATCTGGATAAACAACTGTTATGAGTTCTGTAGATATGTTTAAGCTATCTGAAATCATATTCCAAGCATCCATTATTTTAAACATACATTCCGTGCAGGAATTATTCCCTAAATATGTTACAAGTTTTACTGGTGCAGATAGTGCTTTATCTGCATTATGTATTACAGTATCTGCTGTTATTGTCCACATAGGCATATTGAAATTGATACGTTTACCAGATAAATGACGAATTTCTTTAATTTCTCTGCTTTCTTGCGTACAGCAACATATAGATAATAAACCCAAAAGTAGCATAAAAGTCTTCAGAGTAAAATCTAAAGAAAAGAAGAACTGTGGAATAAAGTTTCTTCTGCCATTATTAGTAGTACCACCTTGATTATCTTTCATTATAATGTTTTTTTTATTACTCTTAATATATTCTAATAGTATGTCAGATAATTGTCGCTATTGGGAAACATCACCATTATCTATCCTGAATATTCCTGTCCAACATTCGTTAAAGGCATATATCTCTATAATATAAATACCTGCAGACAAATTTTCCAGATCTATTTGCGTATTATATGCGGGCGTACAATTATTATCATAAACAACTGCGTTTGTATTCGTAGCATCATAAATAACAATTGAAGATGAAGTTAAATCACCGTATACAATGGATAGCAACTGTTCTTCGATAGAAGCGTTAATAAAGACTTCTGTACGTGATCCTGTATTGTTTCCAGGTTTCTTTTTGAGAGTAATCTCATGTTCTTCTGCAAGGACTTGGAGTGAAATCATTGCTGCAAAAAGCAAAATCAAATTCTTTTTTAACATAATTAATTTTTTAATGGTTTTTGCCAAAATTACATCAAGCAATTAAACTGCATTAAAAAATAGTGTCCAAATAATGTCCAAATCAGTATTAGTGTGTCCAAAAAAAGTTCTTCAATGATTGTATGCTCTTAATTATCAATACTTAAATGGAGTATTGCAAAATATTTCGTTATATAGATTAATATCAATTCTTTCTTTGATTCTAGCCTTAAATTTCCTACTGCCTGAGTATGAGATGTTATAAAAAAGATGAAAATCCTTTTGTTTGAAACCAATTATTGAAAAGATGCAGAAATCGATTTCCATACTGGTTAATTTAGGTGATGTAGAGATAATATAATTACGCACTTCTGATAATGATTCTTGCAAGCTATATTCTATCTCTTTACGTTCTTTAGCGGTGAGTTCCTTCTTTTGATGAATTATATTGACCATTTTATAAAACAACTCACTATTTTTAAATGCTTCAAAATCTGGTGCATAATCAGCTAAACTTCGTAACTCTTCATGTGTTTTCTTATTGTATTTTAAAGATATTCCAATAACTAGAATAATTAAAGTTATGAGAATGATAATTATGAAATGATTATGCTTATTAATAGTAATGTTGCTGTATTGTGGATTATTCATTAATGCTCTGAGAATAATCTCTGAATTTGAAGAGGAGACAATAGTGTCCATCCATGCATTTGCTTTTTTTGCGTAATATGTAGCGGAATCTACATTCGCTTTCAGTGAATGAATTTCAGATAGGCGACGATATGTGTCACACCTCGTATATGGGTCATGATTGTCATTAAGAGATAAGGTATAATATAAATATGCCGAATCTATCTTGTCAAGATTATATAAGGCATCTGCTTTTATAGAATATGCTGTACAATTGGAAATACTATTACAATTTTTACTAATAAACATATCTGTATATTTAATGGCATCACTATAGTTCTTGTTTATTAGATTAATTTTTGAGAGTTGAAGTAATGGCATATCTTTAGTGTCATACGACAACCATTTGTTGTCTATAAGATTATGAAACAATATGCCGGCTGTTCTATAATCATTACTATAAAGGTAGTAGGTTGCTATGTTATAATCACAAAATGCAATAGCAGCGGAGTCGTTTAATCTTATAGCATTATTTCGGCATGCTCTAATTAGCGGAATTGCTTCTGAATACAAACCATGGTTTAGATATATATAGCTTAAATTCTGCTCTGCTAACGCATAATAACGTTCTAAAGTGTCTGGAAATAGACGGATCGCTGTTAAGTATGCATCTGCAGCCGTACTATCAAGACCTGCTTCTGCAGATATACATCCCAAACTATACCAAGCCATAGCTGCATAATAATTTTTATTTAAATCACCATAGTAATCTGTAGCTATTCGTATAATACTATCATCGGGTATTTGGCGGTACTGTTTGTAATCAATCTGAGTCTTATATATCGCATGTATTGCACGATTATGTTTTACCTTAGGTTCTTTCATAGAGTATATTAAAGAATCTGCAATATTTATATCACTCTCTACCATACGTTCTATCAGCGCTAATTTGTTTCGAGTGCATCCGACCATTACGATGCTTAACACCGCAAGTTGTAAAACAAATTTTATAGATTTGATTTTTCTTCTTAACCCTATATGTCTTTTTCTCAATTCTATTAAAATCATAGTAATTCTGTTCAATGTATCTTTATAGTGCAAATATAATATGATTTCTTATCAGAATATAAAAAGGGATGAAAAACGTGCAAAAATAACTTTTTCTTAATCGTTACGCAGTAACGACGCATTAGCGAGATAAGTTTTCGTTAGAAAACTGAATAAAATAAGGTCGCGAATAATCGTGTACGAAAAAAAATAGAGGTCAACCGACCTCTATTTTATATTCGTACGCGATTAGGGACTCGAACCCTAGACCCATTGATTAAGAGTCAATTGCTCTACCAACTGAGCTAATCGCGCAACTCTTTCTTTCAAAAGCGATGCAAAAGTACTCTTTTTAATTCTATCTACCAACTTTTAAGCACTTTTTTTTAATAATAAAGCCCCATTTCTAAAAAGAAAGGGGCTTTGTAGCTGTATATCAGTCTGAATATACTTTTAGAAGTTAAAATAGTTCTTAGCGTTGTAGTAAGAAATATCTGCAACCATCTGTTCTATGCGTGACATTTCTGATGCAGGAATCTCTCCTTTTTCTACATCGGTAGCAATAAGGTTACACATAATCCTGCGGAAATATTCATGGCGAGCGTACGACACAAATGAACGACTATCGGTAAGCATACCAACAAATCTGCTGAGCAATCCCTGTAGGCTTAGTGCATTCATCTGCTGTTCCATTCCATCTTTCTGATCTAAGAACCACCAACCAGCTCCAAACTGCATTTTTCCAGGTACAGAACCATCCTGGAAATTGCCAATCATAGTGGCAAGCATAGTGTTATCGCTTGGATTCAGGTTGTAAATTATGGTTTTAGTTAGTTTGTCCATACTATTCAGAGTATCGAAATACTTAACCATGTTTTTAGCGGTTATTACCTGTGAAATAGAATCGAAACCGGTATCAGGACCTATAGCCTTAAACATTTTGGTGTTGTTGTTTCTTATAACTCCATAGTGGAACTGTTGTGTCCAACCTGTGTCGGCATCCATCTTTCCAAATTCTACAAGCATTGCGCTCTTGAACTTCTTGATTTCTGCTTCATTCAGTTCTGTACCACCATATACTTTGCTGAATATTGCCTCTATTTCTGCTTCGGTATAGTCTTCTGCATAGAACTCTTCCATACCGTGGTCACTCAGTCGGCAACCTAATTCTTCAAAATACTTATGGCGAATAAGCAGTGCATCAATAATCTCTTTGAATGAGTTGATTCTAATGCCACTAACATTGCTCAATGTGTCAATGTAAGTTTTGAATGCTGATGCAGATTCTACTGCCATAGCTTTATCAGGACGCCATGTAGGAAGTACCTTAATTTCAAATCCGCTCTCTTTTATCTGCTTATGATATTCAAGAGAATCAATAGGATCGTCTGTGGTACATACTACTTCTACTTTATACTTACGCATCAGGTTTTTTGCGGAATATTCAGGTAGTTGTAGTTTTGCATTACATTCGTCAAAAATCTCTTTTGCTGTATCGGGATTTAGAACTTTGTCTATTCCAAAACATGTT
>CALEFD010000069.1 GCA_937876995.1 uncultured Bacteroidales bacterium
ATGTTTCCGCCCAAGATACGATAGAATAGCCAGGCAATGACAAAGATGAGAAAGTATAGAATCAATCAGAGCATTTCTTATCCGTTAGTACTCAATAATTTAAAAGCTAAACGGTAGAAATAAATACATTGGGATTAAATATTGATTCCAGAAGTGCAAATATAACAAATTCAACTTTTATTTACATAAATCAAACAATCTCACCATTAATAAGCACAAACAATCTTCCTCAATCGTAGATTATTTCCTAATACTGTTATCTTCTTGCAGTAATGATTCTAATTATCGTTATTATTCATACCAAGTGAAAGAAATCCTGTTATTTTAATGTATTATCGCATTTTTATAGCAGGAATAATATCGAACTAAAAAAAATAGTACTACATTTGCAGAAAGATAATATGTATAACTTTAAAATTTAATGTATATGAGGATAATCAAAGCACTTTTTATGCTGATATTGTTGGCCGGTTGCAGTTCTAACAACTCACAGAATTTCACCAAGCAACCCAATTCTGTCAAGAATACAACGATAAGAAAGATAGAATTAGACACATTGCTATTAGACTCTATTGAAACTTCGTTTGAAATAGAAAGCAGTATAAACGACAACAAAATATATTTAGTAGATAAGTACATGAATTATCTCTATGAATATAATACAGAAGGGAATTTAATAAAAAGATATTTAGGTAATGGTAGAGCAAGAAACGAAACTACCATTGGTAGAATATCTTCACATACTTTTTTAGACGATGGTATCTTCTTTTTTAACCCTAACGCAGATTACTATTTCTACGACAATGATTTCATTTTCAAGGATATGTTTAACATATCATATCAGAATCCGGAATGGAATTTGCACAATATCTACGAAGATCCATTGGCTTATTCACAACGATACAGTGACATTGTATGCAGACAATATGGTGGGAACATCTATTTTAATGTACATTTGCAGCACCCATTAGCAAACATAATAACCACCACAAAAAAACACCTGAAAAGAAATGCAAATATACTTGAAGTCAAGCCAAACGAAAAAGGCTTTGGCAGACTGCTTGCAATAGGCTATCCAAATAGTTACAAAAAAGATAGTCAAACAAAAGCAGTATTGTCATCTGTTAATTTTGATATTGACACAGCCGGGCACTTTTATGTAACATACGAAGCAGATTCACTGATTTATGTCTATGACAAGGATTTTACCATGTTAAAGTGTTATGGTTTTGCAGGTAGAGATATGGATTTGAATTATACACAGGCAAACAATCTGAAAGAAGCAAAAAGTATCTATCATAGCGAAAGGAATAGCAAAGGATATTATAATTGGTTGGAATATGTTGATGAAACAGGAATGCTATTCCGTTCATACAAAAAAGGTGCATCTGCCTTATCCGATGGATTGCAAATTTTTAAAAACGGAATTATGATAGGCGATGTTGATGTACCAAAAGGCACCAGAGTAATGGGATATATAGCACCATACTACTATTCCTATATTATTCCGAATGATAAACTAGAGACACTTACTATATACAGATTTCAATTATAGATTTATTTCATCCCACGGGACCCACGTAGGTGGGGAGGACCGCTGGTGCATTGCTATCACAAATCCAAAAGTAACTTGCGCTCGCTGTGAAAAATGTTCAAGCAAGTTTGACATTTCTCGCTCGCTTATTCGTAACTTTGCAAACTGAAAATGGAAAAGTTTGAGATTACAATATTGGGATGTGGTTCAGCCACTCCGGGACTAAAGCATTTTACATCGTCACAAGTACTGAATATCCGCGAAAAGCTATTTATGATAGACTGCGGTGAAGGAACACAGATACAGATGCGACGCACTAAAATAGCATTTGGTAAGTTAAATCATATATTCATATCCCATCTGCATGGCGATCACTGCTTTGGGTTGCTTGGCATAATATCGTCATTTGGATTACTGGGACGCACTGCACCCCTGTTTGTGCATGCCCCTGCCGATATGTGGAAGATATTAAAACCAGAATTGGATTTCTACTGCCAAGGTATGGAATACGAAGTGGAATTCTGCGGTTTCAACCCTAAAGAAAAGGCTATTATCTACGATGACAAATCGTTATACGTAGAGACCATTCCATTAAAACACCGCATTCCAACTGCCGGTTTCCTGTTTAAGGAGAAACCACTACCCGACCATTTGGACCGTGCCGCAGCCGATTATTACAGAGTTCCGCAGTGGGACTACAATCGCATAAAAAACGGAGGCGATTTTGTAACTGCCGATGGAAAAACCATACCCCACAAACAACTCACAAAACCAGCCACACCACCACGCAGTTATGCATATTGTTGCGATACAGAATTTAACCCCGATATGATTGAACAGATAACCGGAGTTTCCACTTTGTATCATGACTGTACATATAGTGAAGCCGATAAAGAACGTGCAAAAAAGCACTTTCACAGCACAGCTGCCCAAGCTGCCAACACTGCAAAACAGGCAGAAGCAGGCACACTAATCTTGGGACACTTTTCTGCACGCTACAATAATGAGAATATACTACTGGAAGAGGCAAAGGAAATCTTTAAAAATTCTTATTTAGCAAAAGAGAACGCCACCTTTACAATAGAATAACAAAAAAATGGTGTATCTTCGGCACCGAAACAGAAACAAATGGCATCAAAGACGAACATACAGAATGAATCCGTAATACTGGATATGCTGCACAAGGACGAACAGTCCAGACGCAGAGCATTTGAAAGTATTGTACAGGCAAATAGCGAACAGCTATACTGGCATATTCGTCAGATGGTTCTAAATCACGACGATGCCAATGACATTCTTCAAAACACATTTATAAAGGCTTGGACCAACATAGATTCATTTCAGGCCAATTCTAAAATATCTACCTGGTTATACAGAATTGCCATAAACGAGACATTGACATTTATAAATAAACAGAGAAATATCACATCAATAGATATAGATGATCCGGATATAGGTGTTGGCGATAAATTGGAGAGCGACCCCTATTTTGATGGTAACGAAACCGAAAGACAACTGCAAGAGGCTATTGCCACACTTCCGGAAAAGCAGAGAATGGTATTTAATATGAAGTATTTTGAAGAGATGAAATATGAAGAGATATCCGACATACTTGGAACAAGCGTTGGAGCTCTGAAAGCATCTTTTCATTTGGCAGTGAAAAAAATTGAAGAATTTTTTAACAAGATAGATTAAACCTTTCAAAACTATATATGTCAAAAAAACGAATGAAAAAAGAAGATAACATATTAAGTCAATGTGGTAATAGAAGGCCATTTACAGTTCCGGAAGGTTATTTTGACAACTTGACGGAGAACATCATGGCTGCACTACCTGAGCAGACTGTCCAAAAAGAACAGCCTCGTATTATCACGCCTTGGGCCCGCATCAAACCATATATGTTTGCTGCCGCGGCATTCATAGGTGTACTCTTTTTGGTTAGAGTAGCTTCTTATGAAACTACTGATATGGATCATTCAACTGCGCAAGAAGAAGATATCTATTATTCTGATGAATATATAGATTCATTCTTTGAAACAGCTATGATTGATGATTATACTTTATACTATTCATTCATTGATTTCAACTAATTTATGAAACGACTCTTTTTTTCAGCAATTATCTCTGTTGTTGTATTATCTGTCTTTGCACAAAACTACAGGCCCAATTTTAATCAGGCCGATGTACAGCGCACACAACAACATTGGTTTCAACAAGGCACCAACCAACAACAGCACAGACCTAATGTAAGCAACACCAGCAACAGAGGTCAGAGATTTTCTATAGACGAATATAGAAAAAGACAGAAAGAATTCTTTACAAAGAGAGCTAACCTTACAGAACAAGAAGCAGAGAAATTCTTTCCTGTTTACAACGAACTGCAGCAGAAAAAGATGCAGATAAACCATCAGTCAAGACAAGATGCAGTTAGGCAACAACAACCTCTAAGCGAGGAAGAATGTTTAAAAGCAATAGATGCATTAGCAGATGCACAAATACGCATTGCCCAATTAGAAAAGGAATATTTAGAGAAGTTCAAAAAAATACTTCCTGCATCAAAAATTCTTGCCATTCAAAGAGCAGAAGACCAATTTAACAGCGAATTGGTTAAGGAGATGCAACGCAGCAGACCAAATATCCCTGCTACAAATATGCCACAAGGCAACAGACAGCCTGCAGCAAGACACTAAAAGAGACAAAAAAAAGTTCCGCCACGTAATTGTAGCGGAACTTTTTTTATGCGATGAAAATCTCTTAAAGATTATTTCTTTTGGCTTCGTTCCAAAGAGCATCCATCTCTTCTAAAGTCATATCTTTCAAGTTCTTACCCTGCTCTATAGCCTTTTCCTCTACGTAATTAAATCTACGCATAAATTTACGGTTGGTCTTTTCAAGAGCATTATCGGGATGTATTTTATACATACGTGCCACGTTGATAATAGAGAAGAGTAAGTCGCCCAATTCGGCTTCTGCATTTTCACTATTACCGGCTTCAAGTTCCACTTGTAGCTCTTTGTATTCTTCCATCACTTTATCTAATGCACCTTGCGGGTTATTCCAGTCAAAGCCTACATGAGCAGCCTTTTCCTGTATTCTAAAAGCTTTAATAAGTGACGGCAAAGCATTTGGCACACCTGCCAGCACACGTTTGTTACCACCTTTTTCTTTTAACTTCAACTGTTCCCAATTCTGCAACACTTCACCTTGGCCATCTACCTGCACAGTTCCAAACACGTGTGGATGACGATAAATAAGTTTGTCGCAAAGCGCATCGCAAACATCTTTTATATCGAAATCTTCTGTTTCGCTACCTATCTTTGCATAAAATACAACATGGAGAAGCAAATCGCCTAACTCTTTGCGTATTTCGGCCTTATCGTCTTTCATAAGGGCATCACACAGTTCAAAAGTCTCTTCTATAGTATTTTCTCTAAGCGATTCATTTGTCTGCACTCTATCCCATGGACATTTCTCACGAAGTTCATCCATAACGTCAAGTACACGGGCAAATGCCTTCATCTGTTCTTCTCTTGTATGCATAGTGTTCAAAATTTGCCGCGAATTTACAATTTATTCCAAACACCACGTCCTATATGGCTAAAAAATAGTAACTTCGCGCAAATTTATATGTAACATAAGAATTATGGAATTAGCAAGTAAATACAACCCCGAAGAAGTAGAAGGAAAATGGTATCAGTATTGGATTGACAACAGACTTTTCCACTCTACACCAGACAGCCGTGAACCATATACAATAGTTATACCGCCACCAAACGTAACCGGTGTGCTTCATATGGGTCATATGTTGAATAACACCATCCAGGACATTCTTGTACGCCGTGCCAGAATGATGGGTAAAAATGCCCTATGGGTACCGGGAACAGACCATGCTTCAATTGCTACAGAAGCAAAGGTTGTGGGTAAACTTGCTGCACAAGGCATAAAGAAAACAGACCTTACACGCGATGAATTCCTTAAACACGCTTGGGAATGGAAAGAGGAACATGGTGGTATAATTCTGAAACAGTTGCGCCGCTTAGGTTGCAGTTGTGATTGGGACCGCACAGCCTTCACCATGGACGAAATACGTTCCGAAAGTGTTATCAAGGTATTCTGTGATTTGTATAACAAAGGGCTTATTTACCGCGGTGTACGTATGGTAAACTGGGATCCCAAAGCTCAGACAGCTCTTAGCGATGAAGAGGTTGTATATAAAGAGGAACACAGCAAACTGTACTACCTGAAATATTATGTAGCCGATGGCGAAACAGTTGTTCCAACCGGAGCAGAAGGAGAAGTATTGCATAAAGACGACAAAGGTTACTATGCAGTAGTTGCCACCACACGCCCCGAGACAATTATGGGTGATACAGCAATGTGTATCAACCCCAACGACCCAAAAAACCGTTGGTTGAGCGGTCATAAGGTTATTATTCCATTGGTAAATCGTACCATTCCGGTAATTGAAGACGATTATGTTGATGTAGAATTTGGTACAGGTTGTTTGAAAGTTACCCCTGCACACGACGTAAATGACTATATGTTGGGAGAAAAATACAATCTGCCTTCAATAGATATATTCAATGACAATGGTACACTGAGTGAAGCTGCCGGACTATATGTTGGTATGGACCGTTTTGCAGTTAAGAAACAGATAGCCCTAGATTTACAGGATGCCGGTTTGTTGGAAAAGATGGAAGACTACACCAACAAAGTAGGTTACAGTGAAAGAAATCCTGACACAGTAATAGAACCTAAACTCTCTATGCAATGGTTCTTAAAGATGCAGCACTTTGCCGATATGGCACTGCCACCGGTAATGAATGACGAACTGAAGTTCTACCCACCAAAATACAAGAACACCTACCGTAATTGGTTAGAGAACATCAAAGACTGGTGTGTAAGCCGTCAACTATGGTGGGGACATCGTATTCCTGCATACTACCTGCCACAAGGTGGTTTTGTAGTTGCCGAAACAGCAGAAAAAGCTCTTGAATTGGCAAAAGTAAAGAGTGGCGACAACAATCTTACCATAGCAGATTTACGTCAGGACGAAGATGTACTGGATACATGGTTCAGTTCCTGGTTATGGCCTATCAGCCTGTTTGACGGTATTAACAACCCTGATAACGAAGAGATTAACTACTACTATTCTACAAACGATTTGGTAACAGGTCCGGATATTATCTTCTTCTGGGTAGCCCGTATGATTATGGCAGGTTACGAATATCGTGGAGATATGCCGTTCAAAAACGTATATTTTACAGGTATTGTACGCGATAAATTGGGACGCAAAATGAGTAAATCATTGGGTAATTCACCCGATCCAATTGATTTGATAGACCGTTTCGGTGCCGATGGTGTACGTATGGGACTTATGCTCTCTGCTCCTGCCGGCAATGACATACCTTTTGACGAAGCAATTTGCGAACAGGGACGTAACTTCAATAACAAAATATGGAACGCATTCCGTCTTACCAAGAGTTGGAATGTAAGCGACAGCATAGAACAGCCTGAAAGTTCAAAACTTGCCATTGAATGGTTTAACAACATACTTGCCAAAACTGCTACCGAAATGAATGACCTGATGGGCAAATACCGCATAAGCGAAGCCTTGATGGCTGTTTACAAACTGTTCTGGGATGAATTTGCAAGTTGGTATTTGGAAATAATAAAACCTGCATACGGACAGCCAATTGACAGCAAGACATACAACAGCACTTTGGAATTCTTTGAAAAACTGTTGCTGCTCATACATCCGTTTATGCCTTTCATTACTGAAGAACTTTGGCAGAACGTAAAAGAGCGTAAAGCCGGCGAAAGCATTATGAACGAAAGCATTGTAGAGTTATCGACCGCCAAATACGACGAACAGATTATTGCAGATTTCGAAGCTTGTAAAGAACTGGTTAGTTCTATTCGCACAGTTCGTAACCAAAAGAATATTGGTCCACGCGAACCGCTTACAATAGAGGTTATAGGTTCAAATCCTATTGCTGCATTGAATCCTATAATCAGCAAGATAGCCTGCCTGGAGAATATTTTGGTTCAGGATGCCAAGAGCGAAGGTACAGTATCCATTATGGTTGGCACTACAGAATTTGCTTTGCGCATGGGCGATTTGATTGACGTAGAAGCTGAAATTGCAAAAATCAAGGCCGAAATAACCCGTTTAGAGGGATTCTTAAAGGGTGTTAATGCAAAATTATCAAACGAAAGGTTTGTAGCAAATGCACCTGCAGCAGTTGTGGAGATAGAGCGTAAAAAGCAGAGTGATGCTACTCAAAAAATTGCAACACTTAATGAGACTCTACAGTCATTAACAAAATAAACAACAATGGAAACTTCTGAAAACAAGAAAGGTAACGCACTAAAGATAGTTATTCCAACAATCATTATTGTTCTGTTGGCTGCTATCGGTACATTAGCCTATTTCCTGCGCGAAAAGAGCATTCAGAATACAGAGATGCTCCAATTGTTTGAAATAGAGAAAGAGGAGATGGAGAACGAATACTCCAGCTTTGCCGTACAATATGATGAGCTACAAGTTCATCTGTCCAACGATTCTCTTATACGCCAGTTGGAAAAGGAAAAGTTGCGTACCCAACAGTTGCTGGAAGAATTAAGACAGACAAAAGCAACCAACGCTGCCGAAATTACTCGTCTCAAGAAGGAACTGGCTACGGTACGTGCGGTATTACGTACATACGTTATACAGATTGATTCTCTTGACCAGATAAACAAAGAATTGGAAAAAGAGAACACCAAAATTAGCAAACAGTATAAAGAGGCAACAAAGCAAATTGACAATCTTATTGTAGAGAAGCAGATTGCTGAAGAGAAAGTGAGTTTAGCTTCACAACTTGATGCTGCAGCCATAACGCTTATAGCAAAAAACAAGCGTGGTAAGCAGGAGAACAAGATAAAGAATGTAACTCAGTTTGAAATAAATTTCACAATAGTAAAGAACATTACCACTAAAACAGGTGAAAAGATTGTATATCTGCGTATAGTCAATCCCGACGGAGAGACACTACAAAAGAGTGAAGACGATACATTCAGCTACGAAAACACATCACTGGAGTTTTCGGCTAAAAAATATATTGAATACACCGGTGAACAGCAGGAGGTTACAATGTATTGGGATGTAGAAGAGTTCCTCTATGCAGGTACTTACAACGCATACATCTTTGTAGATGGTGTAATGATAGGTGAACAGAGTATCACCTTGAATTGATATTCACGTATATAAATACTTTATGGTTTCATTTGAAGAGCTTGGGGTGTCAGCCCCTATACTCAAAGCAATAGAAGAGTTGGGATTTGAGAATCCTATGCCTGTCCAGGAAAAGGTTATCCCGTATCTGTTAGAGGGTAATGGCGATGTAGTTGCACTGGCACAGACAGGTACAGGTAAAACCGCTGCTTTTGGTATTCCTATTATCCAGATGACCGACATTGATAGTTCCGATGCTCAGTTTCTGGTTCTAAGTCCAACCCGTGAACTTTGCGTTCAAATAGCCAGCGATTTGGCAGATTTTTCTCATTACATACAGGGACTGCACGTAATTCCTATGTACGGTGGCTCTTCTATTGAAAATCAGATACGCAATTTCAAACGTGGAGCCCACATAATAGTTGCCACACCGGGACGTCTTATAGACCTGATGGAACGCGGTGTAGTACATTTGGATACTATTCGAGCAGTCATTCTGGACGAAGCCGACGAAATGCTTGACATGGGTTTTTCCGAAGCTCTTGAAAAGATACTTTCTTCAGTACCGGTAGAACGTAAGATGCTTATGTTCTCCGCCACAATGAGCAAAGAGATAAGTGCCATAGCAAAAAAATATCTATACAATCCACAAGAGATTGTCATTGGTTCGCGCAACGAAGGAGCAGAAAACGTAAACCACGTTTACTATATGGTTCACGCCAAAGATAAGTATCTGGCACTGAAACGTATTGTAGATTACTATCCTCACATATATGCCATAATATTCTGTCGCACCCGTTTGGAAACACAAGAGGTGGCCGACAAACTTATGCAGGACGGATATAATGCCGATTCGCTACATGGTGAACTGTCACAAGCACAGCGTGACCTTACCATGAACAAGTTCCGTAAGCGTCAGTTGCAACTGCTTGTCGCTACCGATGTAGCCGCACGCGGACTGGATGTAGATAATCTGACACACGTAATCAACTATGGTCTGCCCGATGATACGGAAAACTACACCCACCGTAGTGGCAGAACAGGACGTGCCGGAAAGAAAGGTACATCTATCGCCATTATCAATTTAAGAGAGAAGGGTAAAATTAGATTTATAGAAAAGGCCATAGGTAAGAAATTCAACATAGGTAAAATGCCTACAGGCCGTCAAATCTGCGAGAAACAGCTTTATAAGGTTATTGACGAAATAGAACGCACTCAGGTTGACGAAGAACAGATAGAAAAATTCCTACCCGATATCTTCCGCCGTTTGGACTGGATGGACAAAGAGGATATTATAAAGAGAATAGTAACTATGGAGTTCGGTCGATTTATGCGTTACTATAAAGATGCGCCCGAACTGGAAGCCGTAAACATAAAAGCTGCAGAGAAAGCAGAAAAAGAGGAGAAGAAAAAGAAAGAAAGACAGCCAAAGGCCGGCTACACCCGTTTCTTTATCAATCTTGGCAAGTTAGACAACATAATGGCTGTGCATATCATAGACCATATAAACAAGCACATAAAGGAGAGGATTGATTTAGGTCGTATTGATATTAAGCATAGTTTCTCTTTCTTTGAAGCACCTGCCGAAAGTACCAATGTTATTCTGTCTGCACTGAACAACACCCATTTACGCAATAGAGAAATTCGCGTTGAGGTGGCAGAAGCATCTACTGCTAACGGCACCACGCAAAAAGATTCCGGTAAAAAAGAGAAACGTAAAGACTCCAAAAGGGGTTCTCAGCAGGAGAAGAGTCAGAAAGAGTTAAAAAACTCTTCAAAAAAGCAGAGAGCCACCAGAGCACCACAAAATCAGTTTGGCGATTTTATTGATGAATTTGAAGATTTTGATTTTACTACTGCCAAACCAAAAAAGTCTTCACGTTCAAAAAAACAGAGTGACCATTGGCAGAAAGAGTTCAATCAGAACGACTGGAAACAGTTCTTTGGCGAACCGGAAAGAAAATCGCGTCGCGGAGCAGGCAGAAACGGCAATCAGAATAGTGGAAAGAGGAAATCACGCCGCTAATATTGTAAACAGCAGGTTACTTTGGCATTTATTGAATAAACTATAATAACAGTAGATATAATGAAAAAAGTAATAGCATCGGCCAATGCGCCTAAAGCAGTTGGACCATATTCACAGGCCATAGAGTTGAACGGAACAGTTTTTGTATCGGGCCAGTTACCTGTAAACCCTGCAAACGGTTTGGTACCTGACAGTATAGAAGAACAGACCCGCCAATCATTACAGAACATTGGTTCTATACTGAAAGAGGCAGGTCTGGACTATTCTGATGTAGTTAAGACTACCGTTCTTTTAGACGATATAAAGAACTTTGCGGCAATGAATGCTGTCTATGCCGAATTTTTTACTGAACTTAAACCTGCCAGAGTATGCTACCAGGTGGCTGCTCTACCAATGGGGGTTAAAGTTGAAATTGATGCTATAGCAGGTAAATAGAACCGTTTAGTGTTGCATCTTGACAGCTTCAGTGGCAGGCTTTTCACTATTACGGCGTTCAGTAGCTTCAACTACAGCTTTTGCCAAATCCTGGAAAGCTTTGCCTACAATGCTGTTTGAATCTAATGCAACAGGTTTACCATTATCGCCACCCTCGCATATACTCTGCACAATAGGAATTTGACCCAACAGCGGTACATTCATCTCTTCTGCCAATCTTTTACAACCCTCTTTGCCGAACAGATAATATTTATTCTCCGGTAGCTCGGCAGGAGTAAACCAAGCCATATTCTCTACAAGTCCCAATACAGGTACATTTACCTTTTCGTTGGTGAACATATCTATACCCTTTCGTGCATCGGCTAAAGCAACCTGTTGAGGTGTACTTACCACCACAGCACCTGTTATGCCCAATGTCTGAACAAGTGTAAGATGAATATCGCTTGTGCCCGGAGGCATATCCAATACAAAGTAATCCAAATCGCCCCAATGAGCATCTGCTATAAGTTGTTTCAGGGCATTACTTGCCATAGCACCACGCCAAAGTACAGCCTGATCTGATTCTACAAAGAAACCTATAGAAAGCAATTTCAAACCATATTGTTCTATTGGTATTATAAGATCTCTTCCATCTATATTTTCTGCGTATGGACGAGCCTCTTCCATATTGAACATTTTAGGCATAGATGGGCCAAATATATCAGCATCAAGCAGACCCACTTTATAGCCTGCTTTTGCAAGTGCAACAGCCAGATTAGCTGCAATGGTAGATTTACCCACGCCACCTTTTCCTGAAGCAACAGCTATAACATTCTTAACACCGGGCAGTAATTTTCCCACTTCCGGACGTGCTGCCTGACGTGCCTTCACATTGATTGTAACCTGCACATCCTCTTCGGCTTTCAGTTTAATGGCTGCTTCTGCCGACTTAACTATCGATTTGATAAATGGATCTGACGGTTTTTCAAAAATAAGCGAAAAAGATACCGTATTACCGGCTATTCTGATATCATCTTCCAACATATCCATTGAGATAATATCTTTACCTGTACCCGGATATCTGACAGTACTTAAAGCCTCTTTTATAAGATTAGGATATAGTGCCATTGTTCTATTATTTGCTTGTTGTTAAACTGCTACGTTTGCTACGTCCATAGCTACGGTATTCATCCATCTCTATCTCTACATCGGGTTCAGTTAGTTCCCCTTCAAGAGGCAGTCTGAACAGAATGTACTTAATGGCTATACCTCTGGCAAGCCATTGCTCTTCATAATGAGTCTTTATGGAGAGTATATAATCTGCATTACCGCTTCCATAAAGGTCACTTGTTTTGAATTCTACCGGCAGTGAATTATGTTCCACATTATAACAAGTATATGTAAACATAAAATTACTGTCTGTCTTGAGATGAATCAGTCCGTTTGGTTTAAGAATTTTTCTATATCTCTCTAAAAACCAAGTGGATGTAAGTCTTTTTGTAGCTTTTTTCATTTGCGGATCGGGGAAAGTAAGCCATATTTCGCTTACTTCGTCCGGCGCAAAGAAATGTTCTATCAGTTCTATAGATGCTCTAAGGAACGCCACATTCTTCATCTCTTTTTCCAGAGATTGTGTAGCACCTGTCCACATTCGTGCACCCTTTACATCTACACCTATAAAATTCCTATCGGGATATAGCTGTGCCAAACCTACAGTATATTCGCCACGACCGCAACCCAATTCCAACACAATAGGATTGTCATTATGAAAGAAATCACGGTTCCAGTTTCCCTTCATTTCAAACGGTTCTGCACTGTTATATGAACATACAGGTTCAAACACGTGCGGATAACTGCGCATATCCGCAAATTTAGCCAGCTTATTTTTTCCCATAAATTAGATATCCAATACTGTTACCCAACCATGAGGATCGGCAGCATCGCCATACTGAATGGCACGCAACTGATTGTAAAGTTTTGTAAGAACAGGTCCCGGTTTACCATCTTTTGAAATAACGTACGATGTACCTGTTTCAATATCATCAATACGTTCTATTGGAGATATTACAGCAGCAGTTCCACAAGCACCGGCTTCTGTCATCTCACTAAGTTCTTCCAATGGAATCTGACGCTGTTCCACCTTCATTCCATTATCCATAGCCAACTGCATCAATGAACGGTTTGTGATAGATGGAAGTATGGAATCTGATTTAGGTGTTACATAAACATCACCTTTTATACCAATAAAGTTTGCAGCACCACATTCGTCAATGTATTTTTTCTCTTTTGAATCCAAATAGAATTCGCTGCAATAGCCTTTGTCGTGTGCCAATTTGTTTGCACAGAGACTTGCCGCATAGTTACCACCTACTTTATATTTACCCATGCCTAAAGGGGCAGAACGGTCGTATGAACGAACCAGAGCATAAGGATTGGTTGAAAAACCTCCTTTAAAGTATGGACCAACAGGAGTTACAAACATTATGCAGAGATATTCATCAGCCGGACGAACACCTACCTGCGCACCTGTACCTATAAGTAAAGGACGGATATATAGCGAAGCACCACTTTCGTATGGTGGTATATAATCTTTGTTAAGTTCAACCACTGTGCTTACCATCTTACAGAATATCTCTGTAGGCAGTTCAGGCATAAGTGTTGCTCTACATGTGCTCTGCAAACGCTCTGCATTTGCCTCCATACGGAATACACGCGTCTTGCCATCTTTACCACGGAACGCTTTCAAACCTTCAAAGCCTTCCTGACCATAATGCAAACAAGTTGCAGCCATGTGCATAGGGATATATTCGGAATCAGATTTTTCTATTTCACCCCAAGCACCATTCTTGTACCAAACTCTTACGTTCCAATCGGTTTTAATATAACCGAATGAAAGATTAGACCAATCAAGTTCTTTCATATTTATTTATTTTAAAACTATCGTCTTATACATACTATAATTGAGTGCGAAATTACAAAAAGATGAGCTATAATGACTGACAGAAGCTTTAAAAAATTAACTTTGCAGTCAAAATAACCCTTTTTACGCAATATGACAGACAGCAACAAAAGAATAGAAAAGAAAATGGGAACCATTCGTTTCCTGCTTATTTCGTTTACACTATTTATTTTAGCCGACATAATTGGCCAATGGTTTATTGCAACCGATTCAAATGCACCGGGCTTGTTAAGGGTTACAGTGTGGGTAATTGCGCTATTGATAGGAGCAGCCACTCACTATGGTTTAAGAAGAATAGACCGTAGGATTTGGAAAATAGTTGCCTCATTGTTTTTCTATGCAGCATATATAGGTCTTTTGTGGTTATTCAAATTCTATATATTTGATAACGCAGAACTTATAGGATATAGAATATCGGTATCTATCCTACCTGTTTTTGCATTCTTAATCGATTCGTATGTAAGTCGTTTTATAAAATGGTATGGCATTAAGGTAAAATCGTTATTCAAATTAAAGTCCATACGCGATTTTCGGTTTATTGCCGCCATGGTACTGCTTTTCAGTGTTGTAGTGTTCTTCTTTATGGGAGGATACAACATGTCAGGGAAACTTAATCGTGCAGGAGTAGGTCTGTACCAACTTATCACGGAAGGAGAAATTAATCACAACACCGACCACAGGGAACCTGTACGCCAATACGATAAGATTTTCAACGATTTGAACGACGTTCAACTTGAAGCAGCCCAAAAGAATGGTCTGAAGAAGAACATTACAGCTGCCGAAGCAGAAAACAACAAGCAGTTGGTCAAAATTGAAGATTGCGACTACTACACTATAGAAAAGCTAACCCACTCTATCCCCTATTTGGTTCCAAAAGCAGCCAAATTAGTGGAAGACATAGGAAAAGCTTTTCAGGATTCATTATACAACCGTGGGTATCATAGCAACCACAAAATTACTGTGACCAGCGTACTTAGAACAGAAGACAATGTTGAACAGTTGCGAAAAGTAAATGTAAATGCATCGGAAAATTCGTGTCATTGCTATGGAACAACAGTAGATATATCTTATTTTACATTCCAAACACCAAAAATTGGAAAAGCAGCTGAAACCGAAAAGATGAGACAAGTGCTTATGCAGGTGGTATATGATTTATGGAAAGCAGAAAGATGCTATGTAAAATATGAGAAACAACAATCTTGTCTTCACATAACAGTTAGATAAACAAATTATTACATAACCCAAAAGTTTTAAATTATGAGAGATTTTACCTACTATGCACCCACACAAGTGGAGTTCGGAAAAAATGCAGAAAACAAAACAGGTGAACTGGTAAAAAAGTTTGGTGGAACAAATGTACTGGTACATTATGGTGGTGGCAGCGTTGTTCGTTCAGGATTGCTGGATAAAGTTTGTAAATCGTTGGAAGAACAAAACATTAAATATACACTTTTGGGCGGTGTTGTTCCTAACCCAAGAGTATCATTGGTTAGAAAAGGTATTGATATCTGCCGTAAAGAGAATATTGACTTTATTCTTGCCGTAGGCGGTGGTTCAGCAATAGATTCATCAAAAGCCATAGCAGCAGGAACTCTTTACGAAGGCGATGTATGGACCCTTTATCGACACGAAGACAGAATAAAATCAGCACTCCCTGTAGGTGTGGTACTCACTATTCCTGCTGCCGGTAGTGAAATGAGCGATGGAAGCGTTATTACAAATGAAGAGGGTGGTTTGAAAAAGGATTATTGCGACAACCTATTACGCGCAAAATTCGCCATTATGAATCCGGAACGCACATTCACACTCCCCAAATGGCAAACTGCATGTGGTGCAACCGACATAATGATGCACACTATGGAGCGTTATTTTTCCGTAGATGATGACATGGATATAACCGATGCTATTGCAGAAGCCGTACTGAAGACTGTACTGGAGCACACTCCTATAGTATTGGCAGAACCGGAAAACTACCATAGCCGTGCACAAATAATGTGGGCAGGAAGTTTGGCACACAACGATTTGACAGGATGCGGTACTACCGGCGACTGGGCAACTCACAACATTGAACACGAACTAAGTGGTATGTTCGATGTATCGCATGGTGCAGGTTTGGCAGCTATATGGCCAAGCTGGGCTCGTTACACACGCCATCAGAACATAAACCGTTTTGCACGCTTTGCTGTAAACGTAATGGGTGTAACAAACCACTTTAAGAGCGCAGAAGAGACAGCCGAAGCAGGTATCCGCGCTATGGAGAAGTTCTACACCTCTATAGGTATGCCTATCAATATCAAGCAGTTAGTTGGAAGAAATGTAACCGATGCCGAAATTGAAGAGATGGCAGACAAATGCACAAACGGCAACACTATAACTGTTGGCGGTCTTATTAAACTGACAAAAGAAGACATAATCAA
>CALEFD010000070.1 GCA_937876995.1 uncultured Bacteroidales bacterium
GCTACTTTAATGCGTCTTACACTGAAAATGTCAGGTTCAAAAGCTTCGGTGGTACAGTTGGGACCGGTCATAAGCAATAGACCGATAATGATAATTGCTATTCCAACTCCAATCAAAATAAAGTTTGTCTTGCCAAATGCAAGTCTGTTTTTGTCCATAGTCGAAAAATATTTAGATGATTATTAATTCAAATGTAATGTAACTCTCCCGATTTCATGCGTAGGAATCTGTTTACTGACCTTAATGCACACAACGTGGTCAGCAATATGCCCATCAGTGTTATAACAGCTATCACTATTGCAATAGTTTCAGTTTGCATGAGAGTGGCTAATCCCGGTTCGTATTTGGTTCCGAATCTTAAACCAAAGTATAGAATCAATGATGCCACTGCTGCCGAAGTCAATCCTATCCACAGATTGTGCATAATGAATGGCTTGCGTATAAACGACCATTTTGCTCCTACCAGTTTCATTGAATAGAGCAGAAAACGTTGTGAATAGATAGTCAGTTTTATTGTGTTGTTTATCAGTGTGAACGATATAAGCGAAAGTATTGCGGCCAAAGCAAAAAGTACTATGGTCACTTTCTGAATATTATCGTTTACAATATCTAAAATCTCTCTTTGGTAATTAACTCCCGACACTCCATTTTTTGCCATTAACGTCTGTTCTATCCATTGCAAACTGTCCGATACAGCGTATGCAGCATCAAGGGTAATGTTGTATGATGCATAAAATGGATTGTACTCTAAAAATTCCGATGGATCTACACCCATTGCTTCTGTCATCTCCACCAATGCTTCGTCTTTCGATATAAAGTTATGCTCTTTGCAATATGGAGCAGCCGACAAAACACGTTCAAGAGCTGATTTTTCGCTATCTGTTATACTCTCCTTCAAAACAATTTCTACGGTCATCTCCTCTTTCAGTTGTGTGGAAAGAGTATTGGCGGTAAGCAACAAGAATGTTATTATTCCTATCAGTAATAATACCAATGATGTGCTGATACACGCTGTTATGAATAGCAAATCTATCTTTTTCTTTTTCTTCTTTTTTTCTTTAGCCATATATCAAAGTGTCTGTTTTCTGAATGCGTAAATCAAAGAACTGCTCTTATCTTTGCTTGATAGTGAACTCCACCAGGAATAGAACCCTATAAAGAACCCCCTTATAAGTGCAAAATGATGCCCCATCTCCTTCTCTGATAAAATGGAGATATAGAACGGATCGAAGAACGTGCGTTCTCTGTGCATCATAATAAATCCATTCTCTTTGGCAACTTTTGCCATAACCGATGGCTTGAAGTGCCACAAATGGCGAGGAACATTAAATGCTGCCCAATTTGACCTGTAGTAACCGGCATCTGTGGAATTAATGTTTGGAAGTGCCATTACCA
>CALEFD010000071.1 GCA_937876995.1 uncultured Bacteroidales bacterium
ATTGCTCTTTTAACTGGATGAAAAGGAATGTTTTTGTATGGAGCTCTATTCCTAATTTGTGATAAATGTTGTAGAGATTTACCCTGTTGTCCCCCTTTTGATTCGTACTCTATTCGGGTAAGTGGTTGTAGTATGGCATTTTTTTCGCTTCCTTTACTGCTTTTTGCCAGATAAAACATATATGATGCATAACCTTGTTCACGCGAGAACGTGTGAATAATGCAGGATTTGTCATTATGTTTAGTTACACTTAGCAGAATTCCGACCTCTTTTTGCCACATTTTTGCATATTTTTTAAATGATAAGCGAAGATATGAAAAAAACTTGTGAAAAAGTTTGCAGATAAAAAAAATGTCACTACTTTTGCATCCGCTTAAGGCAAAGACCTGAGAAATCAGGAGTTGAGGATGGCGTGTTCGTATATCGGTTAGTACACAAGATTTTCATTCTTGTAAGAGGGGTTCGACTCCCCTACACGCTACAAGTTAAATAAAAAAAGGAAGATTTATAATGGCAAATCACAAGTCAGCCTTAAAGGCAATAAGAAAGAGCGAGAAGAGAAGACTTCATAATCGTTATTATGCTAAGACAATGCGTAATGCAGTTCGTCAGCTTCGCGCTATGACCAATAAGGAAGAAGCAACTGTAGTATATCCAAAGGTACAGAAGATGCTTGATAAAATGGCTAAGACAAAGCTTATTCACAAGAATAAGGCAGCTAATATCAAGTCAAAGCTTTGCGCTCACATTGCTAAGTTAGCTTAAGATTGATCTTAAAAACTCTATTTAGGAGTGATGAATAATCTCAGGACTGGAAGTTTTTCCGGTCCTTTGCTTTTTTATATGTATATACAATTAAAAAAGAAAGGTTGCCTGATTCGCATCGGTAACCTTCCTGTATGTGTAAAACAACTCTGTTAATGTAATGTTATGCGTCAATATTTGCGTAGGTTGCATTCTTCTCAATGAATTCACGACGAGTGCTTACATCTTCACCCATAAGCATTGAGAAAATGTGATCTGCTTCTGCAGCATCTCTGATTTGCACCTGCTTTAATAATCTATTTTCCGGATTCATGGTGGTCTCCCACAGATGTTCCGGGTTCATTTCACCAAGACCTTTGTAACGCTGTGTGGTGATGTTCTGTTCGTTTCCACCACCGTACTGATCAATAAAACGTTGGCGTTGTACATCATCATAGCAGTACTCCTTTATTTTACCTTTTGAACACAGGTAGAGTGGTGGAGTCGCAATATACAAGTGTCCGTTCTCAATAAGTTCCGGCATGTAACGGAAGAAGAGGGTCATTATAAGGGTGTCGATGTGTGATCCATCGACATCGGCGTCGGTCATAATGATAACTTTGTAGTAACGCAGTTTGTCATAATTGGCCTTCTTTGAATCTTCCGGATATAAACCAAAGCGTACGCCTAATGCCTGTATGATGTTGTTTACCTCTTCGTGATCGAATGCTTTGTGCCACATTGTGCGCTCTACGTTGAATATCTTACCGCGGATAGGCAGGATAGCCTGTGTATGGCGGTCGCGTCCCTGTTTTGCGCTGCCACCTGCAGAGTCACCTTCTACTATGAATAGTTCGCATAGTGCAGGATCTTTTTCTGAACAGTCTGCAAGTTTTCCCGGTAGGCCACTGCCACTCAGTGGGCTCTTGCGCTGTACGCTTTCTCTTGCCTTGCGAGCTGCAACGCGTGCCTGAGCTGCCAAAATAACCTTTTCTATAATCATCTTGGCATCTTTTGGGTGCTCTTCCAAATAGTTGGTCAGAGCTTCGCCAACGGCTTGTTGTACTGCGCCGGCTACTTCGCTGTTACCCAATTTGGTCTTAGTCTGTCCTTCGAACTGAGGTTCTGCTACCTTTACAGATATAACTGCGGTCAAACCTTCGCGGAAGTCTTCGCTTTCAATCTCAACCTTAGCTTTTTCAAGGAACTTATTGTCGTCGGCATACTTTTTAAGTGTGCGAGTCAAAGCAGTTCTGAAACCTGCCAGGTGAGTACCACCCTCTATGGTGTTGATATTGTTTACGAATGAACGTATATTCTCTTTGAAACCTATATTATAAAGTATGGCAACCTCTATAGGAACATTCTGTTTTTCTGTGTTCAAGTAGATTGGGTCGCTTATAAGACGAGTTCTGTTTTCGTCTATGTAGCTTACGAACTCTTTAAGGCCATCTTCTGAATAGAATACCTCTTTCTGCGGATTGCCATCTTCGTCTATTTTTCGTAAATCGGTGAGAGAGATGGTTAATCCGGCGTTGAGGAATGCCAATTCGTGCAATCTGGTTGCTAAAATGTCATATTTGTATTCAGTTGTGGTGAATATAGAACCATCTGGCCAGAAAGTCTGTTTTGTACCTGTAATGTCTGATGTGCCTACTACCTCTACCTGTGTCATAGGTTTGCCGCAAGAGTACTCTTGGCGATGAATCTTGCCGTCGCGGAATACTTCTGTTACCATCTTTGTGGAGAGGGCGTTTACGCAGGATACACCTACACCATGAAGACCGCCGGAAACTTTGTAAGAGCCTTTGTCGAACTTACCGCCGGCATGCAATACGGTCATTACAACTTCTAATGCAGAACGATGTTCTTTTGGGTGCATATCTACCGGAATACCACGACCGTTGTCTTGTACCGATACGGAACCATCTTCGTTAATGGTTACGTCTATTCTGGTACAATATCCTGCCATAGATTCGTCGATAGAGTTATCTACAACTTCGTAAACCAAGTGGTGTAAGCCCTTTTCGCTAATGTCGCCAATGTACATTGCGGGACGCTTACGTACTGCTTCCAAACCTTCTAAAACTTGAATGTTTTGCGCAGAATAGTTGCTGTTGTTGAGCGATTCATCGTTCATTTTTTATATCTGTATTTTCAATTGTTTTTAACATTAGGGAAATCCCCGTATTTTAACATACAAATGTATGAAAAATAATCCGAAAAGTGGTGTAAATACACCTTATTTATTTTAAGAAATGCAAAAATGTAACATAAAGTCTCTTTTAATGCTGTTTTGAGCTATATTTTTTCTATTTTTGCGCCCACTAATATTAAAGTGGTAGAATAATACTGAAAAATAGTATCAAAATGACAAGGAAAATTTCTGTAGGCGGCAAGATCCGTTCATTAAGAGAATCCAAGATGATGGAGATGGAGGTTTTGGCAGAACGTTCACAACTTCCAATAGAGCAAATTCAGGCAATTGAAGAAGATAACCTATTACCGGGCTTGGCTCCCCTTATTAAGATTGCTAGAGTCTTAGGCGTCAGATTGGGTACTTTTTTAGACGATTCTCAGGGAATGGGTGCTGTTGTAAGCAGACATGAAGATGCTAAAGAGAGTGTACGTTTTACCAACCACAGTTCAGCCGGTAACGAAAGTATGATTTATCGTTCTCTTTCAGAAGGTAAAGAGAATCGCCATATAGAACCTTTTGTAATAGATATACTTCCTGATAATGAACAAAATTACTCAATGTCTTCACACGAAGGAGAAGAGTTTATCTATGTTCTTGAAGGTAAGGTTGAAATCAATTACGGTAAGCAGTCTTATGTTTTGGAAAAGGGTGATAGTATCTATTACGATTCAATAGTTAAACATCACGTTCACGGTTATGGCAATGAGGCTGCTAAGATATTGGCAGTGGTTTATGCTCCGTTTTAATAGTCAGTTTGTATGATTCAATTATCAGAAAAGACATTAGGTGATTATCTTGAATATTGGGCTGAACATACTCCCGATAAAGAGTATATAGTATATTCCGACCGAAATTTAAGATTTACCTGGAAAGAGTTCAATGAGCGTGTTGACGATATGGCCAAAGGCTTGATTGCCATTGGTGTAACTAAAGGTACACACGTAGGTCTGTGGGCACAAAATGTTCCTGATTGGCTTACATTTCTATATGCTTGTGCAAAGATAGGTGCGGTATGTATTACTGTAAACACAAACTATAAGCAGAATGAATTGGAGTTCCTGGTTAAGGATTCCGATATGCATACTCTTTGTTTGACAGATGGTACCTGGGAGAGTAACTATGTGGATATGACATATCAGATGCTTCCCGAACTTAGAGAGTGTCAGCGCGGCCATTTAGAAAGTAAAAACTTCCCTAATCTTAAGAATGTGGTTTACATAGGTCAGGAGAAGTATCGCGGAATGTATAATACAGCAGAAATTCTGTTGTTGGGTGAAAATACAGAAGAAGACGAATTTATAAAATTGCGTAATTCTGTAAATTGTCACGATGTGGTTAATATGCAATATACATCGGGCACTACCGGTTTTCCAAAAGGCGTAATGCTTACGCACTACAATATTGCCAATAACGGCTATTTGACAGGCGAACACATGAAGTTTACCCAAGATGATAAATTGTGTGTATGTGTTCCATTGTTCCACTGTTTTGGTGTAGTGCTGGCAACAATGAACTGTCTTACACACGGCTGTACTGAAGTTATGGTAGAGCGTTTCGACCCGTTGGTGACATTGGCTTCTGTTCATAAAGAGCGTTGTACTGCACTTTATGGTGTACCTACAATGTTTATTGCAGAGCTGAATCATCCTATGTTCGATATGTTCGATTTAAGTTGCTTACGTACTGGTATTATGGCTGGTTCATTATGTCCTATTGAACTGATGCGTAAGGTGGAAGATAAGATGCATCTGCGTGTAACCAGCGTATATGGTCTGACAGAAACATCACCGGGTATGAGCCAAACCCGTATAGACGATCCGGACGAAGTACGTTACACTACAGTAGGTCGCGATTACGAATTTGTAGATGTTAAGGTGTTAGATCCGGAAACAAATCAGGAGGTTCCTGTAGGTGTTCAGGGTGAGATGTGCTGTAAGGGATTTAATGTAATGAAGGGTTATTACAAGAATCCTAAAGCGACCGCCGAAATTATTGATGAAAACGGTTATCTGCATTCAGGCGATTTGGGCGTAAAGGACGAAAACGGCAATTATCGTATTACAGGTCGTATTAAGGATATGATAATAAGAGGTGGTGAGAATATCTATCCTCGAGAAATAGAGGAGTTTCTGTATCATCTTCCGGGTGTACGAGATGTTCAGGTAGCCGGTGTGCCATCAAAGAAATATGGCGAAGAGGTAGGAGCCTTTATAATTTTGGACGAAGGTGTTAAACTGACAGTGGATGAGGTACGTGATTATTGCCGTGGCAAGATAGCACGTTACAAAATACCAAAATATGTCTTCTTTGTTGATGAATATCCATTGACAGGAAGTGGTAAAATTCAGAAATTCAAACTGCGTGACCTTAGCTTGAAGCTATGTGCCGAGCAGGGTATAGAAGTTATATAATATGGAGATTAACGAACAGATTAAACAGATGGCAATGCGTCTTCGTGCTCTTCGCGAAGATTTGGAAATGTCAGTAGAGGAAGTTGCTTCAAAATGTGGTATCACATCAGAAGAACTACAAAACTATGAATCGGGAGAGTTTGATATTCCTATGAATTTCTTGTGTAATGCTGCGGCTGCGCTGGGCGTAGAACCTTTGGAACTTTTTACCGGTGAAACTCCTAATATGAGCGGTTATTGGTTGGTTAGAAAGGGTAAAGGCCCTGTAATAGAACGTAGTAAAGCCTATAAGTATCAGGCGTTGGCTATGGGATTCAAACAGGCAAAAGCCTCTCCTTTTATAGTAACTGTTGAACCTAAAGAGGACGAAGCTATGCATTTGAATAGCCATGAAGGTCAAGAATTTAACCTTCTGCTAAAGGGACAACTTTTGCTGAATATTGGTGGAAAAGAACTTGTGCTTAACCCTGGTGATAGCATCTATTTTGATTCAACATTACCACATGGAATGAAGGCACTTAATGGAGAATCTGCAAGATTTTTTGCAATAATTATCTGATATACAAGAATATATGTTAGAACGTTTTCTTAAACGGACAGAATTTACATCCTTAGAGGATTTTAGAGAAAATTTTGAGATAATAGCTCCCGATAATTTTAACTTTGCTTACGATGTAGTGGATGCATGGGCTGCGGAAGCACCGGATAAATTGGCTATGTTGTGGACTAACGATGAAGGAGCTGAACAAAGATATACATTTGCAGACATAAAAGAGCAGTCTGACAAAGTAGCATCATTCTTTTTACAGTTGGGCATTAAACGTGGCGATTGTGTAATGATGATGCTTAAGCGTCGTGTTGAATTCTGGTTTACAATAGTTGCTCTGCATAAGATAGGTGCAGTAGCAATTCCTGCTACTCATCTGCTTACTCCTAAAGATTTGATATATAGAAATAATTCAGCGGGAATAAGAATGATTGTTGCAGCAAATGACGAACTTATAATTCAGCATGTAAACGATTCTCTTTCACAGTCACCTACTGTAGAATTTTTAGTATCTACAGGTAGTTATTCAGAAGGTAATTGGCATAGCATGGATAAAGGTATAGCAGAGGCACCTGCCTTTGTGAAACCGGAATTTGTAAACAATAACAGTGATATTTCACTGCTTTACTTTACATCGGGTTCTTCGGGTCAACCAAAAATGGTAGCACACAATTTCCTTTATCCATTAGGACATATAGTAACTGCAAAATATTGGCATAACGTACATCAGAACAGTTTGCATCTGACTGTTGCAGATACAGGTTGGGGTAAAGCTGTGTGGGGTAAACTTTATGGCCAATGGATAGTAGGTGCTGCGGTATTTGTATATGACCACGAAAAGTTTACTCCTGCCGATATACTTGCAGTGATGGCTAAATACAGAGTAACTTCTTTCTGTGCACCTCCTACAATATACCGTTTCCTTATTCGCGAAGATTTGAGCCAGTTTGACTTAAGCGCTTTGGAATATTGTACTACAGCAGGAGAACCTCTCAATCCAAGTGTATTTGATTCCTGGAAACAATCTACAGGATTGACAATTTACGAAGGATTTGGTCAGACAGAAACAACACTGACTATTGCAACATTCCCATGGATGACTCCAAAACCGGGTTCACTTGGTATTCCAAATCCTGCTTACGATATGGATTTGCTTACTCCTGATGGACGTTCGGCAGAAGATGGCGAAAATGGAGAGATCATCCTGCATACTGACAGAAGGTTGCCAATAGGATTGTTTGAATCGTACTATAAAAATCCTGAATTGACAAAAACAGTTCATTATGACGGTATATATCATACAGGTGATGTTGCTTGGCGCGATTCCGATGGTTTTTATTGGTTTGTAGGTAGAACCGATGATGTTATCAAGAGTTCGGGTTATCGTATAGGTCCGTTTGAGGTGGAAAGTGCTCTGATGACACATCCGGCAGTTGTGGAATGTGCAGTGACCGGTGTACCTGATGATGTACGCGGACAGATAGTAAAGGCTACAATTGTACTGGCAAAAGAGTATGTAGATTATCCCGATAAAGAGGCTCTGATAAAAGAGATTCAGAATCACGTAAAGAAGGTTTCTGCTCCTTATAAATATCCGCGTGTGGTTGATTTTGTAACTGAACTGCCTAAAACAATCAGCGGTAAAATTCGTAGAGTAGAGATACGTCAGAAAGATGCTGCCAAAGAGTGATAATTTGGTGCTCTAAGATATGTTAAGCGGGTTATTGTTGTTATGATAACCCGCTTTTTTTTGGTTAAAATGATAATAAAAAACAAAAATCTTGCTTTTTATTATCAAAAGAGATACTTTTACAACTGTATTGCGAATATCGCAATTGTGTTATGTTTTTTATAAATAACGGTCTCTGACCAAAAAATGTATTAATATGAGAAAAATTAAGGGCTTGATGTCATTTGGCGTAATGCTGATGGCTGGTTTGTTGATGGCTGCTTGCGGTGCATCAGGTGAAACAAAAGAGAAGAAACAGAAAGGTTTGGTACTTCCGGAGGGTGATAATGCAACAATGGTTGTTGATGGAAGTTATACTACAATCACATTCCCGGATGAACTTTCAGCTGAAGATCAGGAACGTTACAACACTGACTTTGTAGGTTATATTATGAGCCTGAACGGAAAAATCAATGTAGAAGGAAGAGAAATGAACAACTATCCTATTTACTACTATCTGCACAATCAGGGACAGTGGTTGTTTAAGGGTGAATATGAAAATCCTGCAATCATAAGCGTTAAAGACATTAAGATGATTAAAATCTCTAACTATCCATTACGTTTAAGAGAGTTCAATACTCAGATGCCTCTTTTAGATGGTTCAAAAGAGAAGAAAAACGATCAGGGTTATCAGGATGAAATCCTATTTGGCAGTAACAGATATACTTTTGTTGAGATATTGGTTAGATAATAGGTTTAAAGAGTATAAAAAATATGAGGCTGATCTTTTTAGAACAGCCTCATATTTTTTTTGTTACTTATCAGTCAACCAGCTCCATTCCAAGACGTATGGCCTTTTCGTTGAGTGGCAGATATTTCCAATTTCGTTCTGAAACTGAATGCTTAATACCTTCCAGTACGTGATCTACCTGTAGAATAGGGCGTATCTTCATAAACGCACCCAACAGGAACATATTGGCAACCTTTGTGGCATTAATCTTTGCAGCCTCTTCTATCGCCTTGACCGGATATATGGTTATATCTGTTCTGGTTGGTTTGCGAGTAATGGTACTTGGAGTGTAAATAAGAATACCACCCGGCTTTACCATCTGTTCAAACTTGTCCATTGACTGTTGGTTCAGAATAATAGCGGTACTATACTGCTGAAGTATAGGTGAACTAATACGTTTGTCGCTCAGAATAACTGTTACGTTTGCAGTACCACCACGAATCTCAGGACCGTATGATGGCATCCAGGATACCTCAAGACCTTGTGTCAAACCTGAATATGCTATGATTTTTCCCATAGAGAGGACTCCTTGTCCTCCAAAACCGGCAATAATTATCTCTTCTGTCATAGTTGTAGTCTTTATCTTGGGAGATTCATATCCATTACTATCTTACCATCCACTTTCATATCACCCAACGGATACTTCTTGAACATGTTTTCAACCATCCAGTCGTTTGCAGCCTTAGGCGATAATCCCCAACCTGAATTACAGTTAGATACAACTTCTACTATAGATGTGCCCTTTTTGTCACGTTGGTTTTCAAATGCCTGACGCAGAGCTTTCTTAAGCTTTCTTACGTTGGCAGGTGTGTGAACAGAATGACGTGTTACATAATGAACGCCGTCAAGTTGTGCTAACAACGGAGTGATGTTCAATGGATAACCCATGGTTTTTACGTCACGTCCGCGTGGGCAAGTGGTGGTCTTCATGCCTTCCAAAGTGGTTGGTGCCATCTGACCGCCGGTCATACCATAAATACCATTGTTGATGAATACAATAACAATGTTTTCGCCACGGTTACAAGCGTGCATAGTCTCTGCAGTTCCTATAGCAGCAAGGTCACCGTCTCCCTGATAGGTGAATACATACTTTTCTGGAATTACACGTTTGATACCTGTTGCAACTGCACAAGCACGACCATGTGCTGCTTCCACAACATCAAATTTGTAAAAATCGTATAGGAATACGGAACAACCTACAGGCGATATGCCTACAACATCGTGTTCAATGCCCATCTCCTCAATAACTTCGGCAATAGTGCGTACCACTACACCGTGTCCGCAACCCGGGCAGAAGTTGAAAGTGGCATCAGACATCAAACGACTCTTCTGATATACGAGGTTTTCCGGTTTGATTATATCTTTAGCTTCCATTTCTCTCTTTCTTGATTAAAGGTTGAACTCTTTATACAATGCGTTCTCAATCTCTTCCGGCGAAGGTACCATACCACCTAAACGTCCAAAGAATCCTACCGGCTTACGTCCCTCTACAGCAAGTCTGATGTCTTCAATCATCTGGCCTGCATTCAATTCAACAGACATAAGTCCTTTAACGCGGTTCTCCTCTGCCAAAGCAGTAATCTCTTTAGTTGGGAAAGGATACAAAGTGATAGGGCGGAATAGACCTATCTTATGTCCCTTTGCTCTGGCTAATTCAATACTCTTTTGAGCTATACGTGCAATGATACCGAAAGCTACAATGATATATTCTGCATCTTCACAATCTATCATTTCGTAACGTACCTCTTCTGCTTCCATAGCACGATATTTCTCCTGTAAACGTATGTTTACCATTTCGTGCTGCTGTGGCAACAGATTAAGTGATGTTACAAATCTGCGCTCTTTACCTTCAGGAGTACCATTGGTAGCCCAATCCGGATATTCAGCTAAACGTGGACGCTGTTCAGGAAGAACAATCTTTTCCATCATTTGACCTAATGCGCCATCGGAAAGAATCATAACAGGGTTACGATATTTGAATGCCAAATCGAAACCTTCTGCAATGAAATCTGCCATCTCTTGTACAGAAGATGGGGCTAATGTCAGCAATTTGTAGTCACCGTGGCCACCACCCTTAACTGTTTGGAAATAGTCAGCCTGGCTTGGCTGGATAGTTCCCAAACCCGGACCGCCACGCGATACATTAATAAGCAAACATGGCAGTTCTGCTCCGGCCAAATATGAAATACCTTCACTCATCAGGCTAATGCCCGGACTAGAAGATGATGTCAAGACTCTATGACCTGTTGCTGCGGCACCATAAACCATATTGATAGCAGATACTTCACTTTCTGCCTGAAGTACTACCATTCCTGTTCTGGATTCTGCATCAACCTCCATCAGATACTCCATAACCTCTGTTTGTGGAGTAATAGGGTAACCGTAGAAAGCATCTGCTCCGGCGCGTATAGCTGCCTCGGCAATAGCTTCGTTACCTTTCATCAGTTTAAACTCTTTTTCCATAGTTACTCTTCAATTTTAGTCCTATAAACGGAAATCACTCCGTCTGGACAGATAATTGCGCAATTGGTGCAGCCTGTACAAGCTTCGGGGTTTGCCATGTAGGCATAATGGTAACCTTTACTATTTACAGGTTCTGACATTCCAATTACCTGTTGCAAACAAGTGGATACGCAAAGTTCGCAGCCTTTACAACGTTCAGAATCGACTACGATTGCACCTTTAATTTTTGCCATTTTTATATTCTCTATAATTTGGTATGTTTTATCTCTATTATCTGGGTGATAGTGAAGTGCCGGCTTTGGCTATTTCTGTCAAGTTGACATCATATACTAAAGTTGAATATGCAGGTATGTCTGAAACCTTATCACTTCCATATCCTATTGAGTATGGAATGTATATTCGCCAAATATCTCCAACCCTCATATATTGCAGTGCCGATGCCATACCGTCAATCAGGTTTGATACTTTAAAAGCTACCGGTGAATTGATTGCCGGATTAATTTCCGGAGTCTTGAATGATTGGTCTGCGATATACCCCATAGGATAGTTTGCAGATGGAATCAATCTGGCCCTGTAATTAATTCTAATGCTATCGGTGAAATATGGAGAAGAAGTTCCTTCTCCTTTTTCTATCACCTTACAATATACGTATCTGCTATCTCCCCACTCTTTTTTAGGGTCAAGTTTAAATGAGAGTATTCTGAACATATCGCCTTTTTCTGCATCGTATGGTGCAATAGGTTCAGCCGAATAGTTGGCAACAGCATTTGCAATAGAATCTATGAAATTGTCATTACGCTCTTTCCAGTTGGAAAATTCGTTGAATTCTTCTGTCTCTTCGCAAGAAGTAAAGACAAAAGCAAGTGCTATGACAGATGTCAATATGGTCAGAAATCTCTTCATCTTATCTCTTATTTAAGCGTTTTCAGTACGCTTGTTATAGAAACTTTATCGGATAGTATAGCATTCAAATCGCTGATTTTAACACGCTCCTGCTGCATAGAATCGCGATCACGCAATGTTACGGTTCCGTCTTCCAGTGATTGGTGGTCTATGGTTACGCAGTAAGGAGTGCCAATGGCATCCTGACGGCGATAGCGCTTACCAATAGAATCCTTTTCGTCATACTGACAGTTGAAGTGGAACTTCAGGTCGTTCTGAATGCTGTGAGCAAGTTCTGGCAGACCATCTTTCTTAACCAATGGCAGAATAGCCAGTTTTACAGGTGCCAATGATGCCGGCAAATGCAATACGGTACGTGTTTCGCCATTTTCAAGTGCCTGTTCTTCGTATGCTGCAGACATTATGCTCAGGAACATTCTATCTACACCAATAGAAGTTTCAATTACATACGGAGTGTAACTTTCGCCACTTTCCGGATCAAAGTATTTAATATTCTTGCCACTGTATTTTTCGTGCTGTGACAGGTCAAAGTTGGTACGGCTATGTATTCCTTCAACTTCCTTAAAACCAAACGGCATCAAGAATTCAATATCGGTTGCGGCATTTGCATAGTGAGCCAACTTGTCATGGTCGTGGAAACGGTAGTGGTCTGCACCAAAACCTAAAGCCTGATGCCACTTCATACGTGTCTCTTTCCATTTTGCAAACCAATCAAGCTCTGTGCCCGGTTTAATGAAGAACTGCATCTCCATCTGCTCGAATTCTCTCATTCTGAAAATGAACTGGCGGGCTACAATTTCGTTACGGAATGCTTTACCAATTTGAGCTATTCCGAATGGTATCTTCATACGTCCGGTTTTCTGTACGTTCAGGTAGTTTACAAATATACCTTGTGCAGTTTCAGGACGTAGGTAAATCTTCATATTGCTATCGGCAGTAGAACCCATTTCGGTTGAAAACATCAGGTTGAACTGACGTACATCTGTCCAGTTACGTGTACCGCTGATAGGACATACAATCTCTTCGTCAAGTATAATCTGTTTCAGTTCTGCCAAATTACTGTCATTCATGGCAGTTTTGAAACGTTCGTGTAGCGCATCTCTTTTTGCTGCAATTTCTGCAACACGAGGACTGGTTGAACGGAACTGCTCTTCATTGAACGATTCACCAAAACGCTTTGCAGCTTTTGCAACCTCTTTCTCAATCTTTTCGTCATATTTTGCCATCTGGTCCTCAATGAGAACGTCAGCACGATAGCGTTTTTTTGAATCGCGGTTGTCAATGAGCGGGTCATTGAATGCGTCAACGTGTCCTGATGCTTTCCAAATAGTAGGATGCATAAAGATGGCAGAATCAATACCTACAATATTGTCGTGTAGCAGAATCATACTCTGCCACCAGTAGTTCTTGATGTTGTTTTTCATTTCAACACCCAATTGACCATAGTCATACACTGCGCCCAGTCCATCGTATATATCACTTGATGGAAATACAAAGCCATACTCCTTGCAATGAGCAACTATCTTTTTGAAAACATCTTCTTGTGCCATATCTGTTATTGTGAAAATTTGTGCAAAGGTACATCTTTATAATAAAATAATGAAACTAACGGTGGCAAATTCGGCTTAAAAGTTGTAAATTCGCGTCCATAAAACGAAAAAAAATGATGAGTGAAGAAAATAGTAAAGTATATACCCCTACGGTTGGCGATGATGGTTTGATACGTCACCAACTTTCGGGAATGTATCAAGGTTGGTTCTTGGAATACGCATCTTATGTTATTTTGGAACGTGCTGTGCCGCATTTTATAGATGGATTAAAACCTGTGCAGCGCAGAATACTTCACTCAATGAAACGGTTGGATGACGGTCGTTTCAACAAAGTGGCAAACATAGTGGGTCATACTATGCAGTTTCATCCTCATGGCGATGCATCTATAGGTGATGCGCTGGTACAGTTGGGCCAGAAAGACCTGCTTATAGAGTGTCAGGGAAACTGGGGAAATATATTGACCGGTCATAGTGCAGCTGCTCCACGATATATTGAAGCACGTCTGTCAAAATTTGCTTTGGAGACTCTTTTTAACCCTAAAACCACTGAATGGAAGGCTTCGTATGATGGCAGAAATAAAGAACCTGTGAATTTGCCTGTAAAATTCCCGTTGTTACTTGCTCAGGGAGTGGAAGGTATTGCCGTGGGTCTGTCCAGCAAAATTTTGCCACATAATTTTAATGAGATATGTGATGCCGCAATATCCTATTTGAAAGGTGAAGAGTTTGCACTGTATCCTGATTTTCAGACAGGTGGAACTATTGATATATCAAAATACAATGATGGTGAACGCGGAGGTATGGTTCGTATTCGAGCCAAGATTTCCAAAGAGGCAGATAACAAGACTCTGGTAATATCTGAAATACCTTTTGGCGAAAATGTAATGACACTTTGCGAATCAATAGAGAAGGCAGAAGAGAAGGGGAAAATTAAGATTCGCAAGATGGATAACTTGACTGCCGACAAGGTAGAGATAAGAATTACACTTGCACCGGGCGTATCATCTGATAAGACCATAGATGCCCTTTATGCTTTTACTGATTGCGAAGTCCGTATATTCCCAAACTGTTGTGTGATTGATGATCATCGTCCATACTTCTTGACAGTTAGTGATGTGCTTAAGAAATCGGTAGATAATACACTGAACCTTCTGAAACGTGAATTGGAAATAGAGCGTGCAGAATTGTTGGAACAGTTGCATTTTGCATCGCTTGAACAAATTTTCATTCAGGAAAGAATCTATAAGGATCAGGAATTTGAACAGGCAGAAAATGACGATGAGATTTGTGAACACATAGACTTTAGACTGACTCCTTATTATCCTCAGTTTGTTCGTGAGGTGACAAAAGAGGATATTCTCAGATTGATGGAAATCAAGATGAAACGTATTACTAAATATAATAAGGAGAAGGCTGATGAGGCTATGGCAAGAATGAAGGATGAAGTTGCCAGAATAGAAAAGGAACTCTCCAATATGGTAAAGGTTACTATCAATTGGTTTAAAAAGCTGAAAGATAAATTTGGTGATGCGTATCCGCGTAGAACAGAAATCAAGACATTCGATACCATTATAGCAAATAAAGTAGTAGAGGCAAATCAGAAACTTTATATAAACAAAGCAGATGGATTTATAGGCACAGGCCTAAAGAAAGATGAATATGTTACCAACTGTAGCGATATGGATGATATTATCCTGTTCTACAAGGATGGCCGTTACAAGATAGTAAAGGTGGCAGAAAAGATCTTTGTAGGTCCCGGCGTAATATACCTTGATGTGTTTAAGAAGAACGATAAACGTACTATATATAACGTGGTGTATCGTGATGGTAAGAATGGCGCATATTATATGAAACGTTTTGCCGCCACAGGCCTTACTCGCGATAAGGAGTACGATTTGACACAGGGTAAACCAAATTCAAAGGTTATGTATTTTACTGCAAACCATAATGGTGAGGCAGAGGTAATAAAAATAACTTTGAAACCTAATCCAAAACTGAAGAAACCTATTTTTGAGAAAGACTTTAGTGAACTGCTTATCAAAGGACGTCAGTCAATGGGTAATCTGCTTACCAGAAACGAAGTTCAGAAAGTGACGCTAAAATCTCATGGCGGTTCAACATTGGGAGGTCGTAAGGTATGGTTTGACAGAGATATTTTGCGTCTGGATTTTGAAGGACATGGAGAGTATCTGGGTGAATTCGATAAGGACGATTTGCTGCTTGTAGTACTGGATAATGGTGAATTCTATACAACAGAGGTAGATCCAAACTGCCATTTTGATGCAAATATCTTGAAACTTGAGAAGTTCGATATATCCAAAGTTTGGACTGCATTACTCTATGATGGTTCTCAAAAGGGAATGCTCTATATGAAGCGATTCAATATGGAGATTACAGCAAAGAGAAAGAACCTGATTGGTGAAGACAAGAACAGTAAATTAGTATTGCTAACAGATACTGTTTATCCGCGTATATTGGTGAACTTTGGCGGTGCAGATAGTTTCCGTGAACCATTGGAACTGGATGCAGAAGAGTTCATAGCAGTTAAAGGTTACAAAGCACGTGGTCGCAGAGTCTCTACCTTTAAAATAGCATCTGTAGAGGAATTAGAACCTTTAAGAATGCCTGAAGTAGTAGAACCTGAGTTACCAGAGTCTGCTGATATAGACGAATCTGAAAACGATAATTCAAACGCAGAAGATAATGAACAATTGGTGCTCTTTGAATAAGAGATGCGGGTGTGTAGTTGTAATCCTGTTTCTCTGTTCAATCTTGTGCGCTCAAAGCATAGGTGGAGTGGGTAGTATGCCTGAAAATGGTGAGTATCAGACTGTTGCTTCTTTGGGAGGTGGCTACACAGCTATGTTTGATTCATATCTTTCAGAAAACAGATATACCGGCTTTAACATTGCTTGTTCTTATGAAAATCTCTATCATAGGGGTAAAGCAAAACTGTTTAATCATTTTGAAGATGAATTCTTGATAAGTCTCTCCCGATTGACAGATCAGGCAAAATATTCATACTCTTATGCATTATCATTTGATGCAATATTAAAATGGGATTATAAGTTTTTTGAGAATTCAAAATTTACATTCTATACAGGTCCCGGGTTAGCAACCAGACTGGGTGTGGCATATAATCCTTATAACTCCAATAATCCGGCACAAGTGAAATTTTTCACAATGTTTGCTCCTCATATAGCAGGAGTATGGCGTTTTAAGGTGGCAGATTATCCTATGGCATTGAGTGTAAAGAGTACAATACCATTATTAGGTGTTACATTTGCTCCGGATTACGGACAGTTGTATTATGAAATGTACGAGTATGATGGATATGCAAATTCTATTCGTTTTGCCTGGCCACTACTTATGCCAACCATATACAACAGAATATCTTTGGACTTTCCTATATTTAATGTCCTGATGCGATTCAGCTATAATCATAATTATTCGTTCTACCACTACAGTGATAATACCAGTGCTTTAAATAATCACTCGTTAACTATAGGTGTAGTAAGAACATTAAAGGAGATTCGTTATGGTAAGTAAAAAGCATTATATAGTTCTGCTAGCTGCCATTATGTTACTTGTGGTATCGTGTGTTCCTGAAAATGAATTTGAGAATACACCAAAAGGTAATCTTAATGCACTTTGGACTATAATAGACGAACGTTACTGTTTCCTGGATTATAAGAATGAAAAATATGGACTGGATTGGGATAAAGTTCGTAAAAAATACTCTTCCAGATTGACATCAGATGTAAATAACATTGGGCTTTTTGAGATTCTTACAGATATGTTGTCCGAACTGCGCGATGGACATGTTAATCTCTATTATACCGCCGATGTAGGCAGATACTGGTCATGGAAAGATGATTATCCGGCCAACTTCGATATGAAACTTGTAGAGAAGTATCTGGGTACAGATTACAAAATAAGCAGTGGCATATATTATAAGATATTGGACGACAATATAGGCTATCTTTATGTTGGTGATTTTAGTAATACTATAGGCGAATCTTCGCTTGATGCTATTATCAGTATGCTATCTGTATGTAACGGATTGATAATAGATGTACGCGATAATGGTGGTGGCAGTGTGGAGAATGCCAGGACTTTAGCTTCACGTTTTACAAATAAAGATCTGTTTGTAGGCTATATAATGCACAAAACAGGTCCGGGACATTCTGAATTTTCCGAACCTGAAAAACGCTACATAGAGACAAATAAATACCATCTTAGATGGCAGAAACCTGTAGTGGTTTTGGCAAATCGCGGTTCATACAGTGCAACAAATTCTTTTGTAAGCGATATGAAGTGTTTGCCTTTGGTAACAGTTATGGGCGATGTTACAGGTGGTGGCTCGGGTATGCCTATGTCATCGGCTTTGCCAAATGGCTGGTCTGTCCGCTTTTCGGCAAGCCCTATGCTTGATGCAGATGGAAATCATATAGAATTTGGTGTGGAACCAGATATCGCTGTCTCTCTGGATAAAGAGGCTGCATGTAATGGCATAGATTCCATAATTGAAGCTGCCCGCAACTACCTCAATTCTTTATTGAAATAGATGTTACATGTTGTGTAATATAATAGGCGGGGCGAATTTATATTCAAATCCGCCCCGCATGGATTCTGAACTTGTATAATTCAATCTCCTGAGTTGTATGTGGTTCTATAAAATTTGCTTTATAATGGGTTGTGCGTTATCTCTCCACTTGCTGAAGAGCCACCATTTGTTGATATGTCAAATGATGTTCCATTCCATGAGATTCCGATGCTGATGCCAAAGCCGTGCGCGTACGCGTACGCGAATTTATGATAGTTGGATACATTTATGTCTCCTGCTATTGTATGCATTTTTGCTGAACATCTCCAACCTAATTTTCCTTCCGATTCAGGAATATTGTTTGCTCTTATAAGTGTATTTGAGCTATTAAATTCAGATATTGAAAAGATTCTGTATCTCCACAATAAACCGCCATAAATATTGTGCTCTGAATCAGACATATCAGTTATTATGACTTTATTATTACCACCTCCTTCAGTAAAGGTAATACAGCTATTACGTGGAATTGAAAGTGCTTGTTGTTGATAACTGTTTGCACTACCTATTGGACATACTGTCCCAATATTATCATATACTATTAAGTTTGTTTTGTCAGATATAACAGAAATGGAAGTAATATTTTTACCGTTATAATTCCATGTTGCTTCAGCAATATACATACCGCAATGTATTAATGAATCTGCTATAGCTTTATATTCAGCAAATAAATCATAATCAACTTTCGAAACGCCTATGTAATTATCTATGTTGTCTTTGATTTCTCCTATTTGATTAACTAAGACTCCATTCTCAATAGGCATAGCAATCGTTGCCTCATCAGAGAATATGGCTCTAATAAGTTGCGCTTTTTGTTTTTCCGATTTAATGGTGTCACAAATAATAAAATCAATTAAATCAACGGAATTCTTACCGCCAATTTGTTTAAAGGCATTACTTTGCATTGCATATTCCACCTGTTCTTCCCAGTTACTGGGCTCAATATGCTTTTGAGCAAGATTGTTAATTTGATAATCATCCGTAAGGCTAGTGAAATCTAAGTCAAGAAAGCTTGAGTTGCAAGCTGTTAGCAATGATATACTAATGAAAATCATTACTAATGAAAAATGTTCTTTCTTCATAAAATTTTAGTTTAATTTGTTGATAATATTGTTGATTAATGTTATTACTTGAAAAGTATTTGATATAGTTCATTAGGGATTTTTTTCTTTAAATGATATCGTCTAGACTTGATGGCGCTAGATGACCATCTGGTTATTAATTCAATCTCTTTTTGAGAATATTTAAGAATAGATAGCGCACAAAACAAATAATCGTCTTCTGATAAATTGTCAATGGCTAATTTGGATATGTGAAAGAATATGCTACCAAAGATATAACTAATCTCAGTTCTAAGAAGCGAGTATTTGTTTTTATCAAGATAATGAGTCTCAAGGTTCTTACAAACATCCGACATCTCTTTTAAATGATTTGAATAGATTGCTCGGTTATATTCTTCAGTTGCAGTTTTAATTTCATCTTTTAGTATTTCAATGCTAAACTCTGAATCTGGGATGTTCATAGTTCGGTGCAATTGTCTTGATATTTTGATTATCAATAATATGATAGATGAAGCACTAACTAAAGCTAAAATGATGATTATAAGAATATATGTCATTTTTACTTCAGATGATATACATATATCTGGACAGGAGGCTTTGGGAACTGGAGTGATAAGTAATAATATCACTAATATAGGTACACACATATATATGATGCTCTTTAGTACTATTGCGATTATGGATTGTTGCTCGTTATTTTTCATATATAATTAATTAAAACTGAATGTATTTGTAGCTTTTTAATATGGATCTCAGTTGTGATGTTCTATTGTGGATGGTTTTATCTGAAATATTTAGCAACTTTTGGATGACTTTGTTTGGTATTTTAAGTGTTAATAATGCCAATAAGTATCTATCACCTTCTGATATTCGTGATTGTTTAATATGCTTCTTGAAAAATAACAATAAGTATTCTATAGAGTTGTGTATGTCTGTGTTAACTCTATTTATGGTGCAAATATCAATACTGTTGTTTAATAATATTTGGTATATGTATTGATATGTTCCCTTTGAAATTAGGACCTTCTCTACAGTGTTTACTATATTGTAAAAATCACTCTTTTCATTATTGTATGCCTTGTTAATGTTTTTACGTAATAACCAGCAACAAACGCTGCAGATAATAAATATAAGGAGATAAATCATAAGTTTTCTGATAAACGTATAATAGCTACCGATTGAGATAGAATTGTTGGAATAATAATCGGAATCAGCACTTCTATTTATAGGTGTTGTTATTAACAATAAGGAGTCATTCTTGTGATTAATGATTTTACCTGTAGTTTTAAATACAAGAGTACAATCAATCGTATCAGAAGTTGAAAAGTTTATTGCTTCATCAAGATTAATACCATATGCGTCATAAACGTCGATAAAATCCGAGCCATTAACTATTTTAGTCTTACTGCTAATCATAGATATTCCATCATCAAATGGTTTTAACAGATTCATGTGAATGTATGTTGATTGTTTCTTTGTATTTATGTCTTTTATGGAGTAGCATATGGAATATGTACCATTGCTGTCACTATTGAAAATACTACCATTAAGGTCTGTTCCGTATCCTATTGTAACTAAATATAAAATAACTGTCACTACAGATACTGAGAGTACTAATAAGATGTTAAACAACACTTTCTTGATTGTAAATGTAATTAGCTTGCTCATAGTTTGTTATTTTCTTGTAGGTACTTATATGAATAATTTTTTATCTCTTTAGCAATGTCAGACTCTACCTTTTCAGGATAATTAATTATCATATTAGCTACTTCTATCGCTTTTTGGGGATTTATAACCTGATAGGAGAGTAACATTTTATAAAGAGGAACAATTTTTGCCGGACACATCTTATGGCATCTTTCAAAACAAAATATAGCTTCTGTGTATTCTCCAAGTGCTAAATGATTCTCTCCTTTTAGATATGTTGTGTTATAATCGTTAATGAATGGTTCTGACTCCTCTAATATTCTATTACTACTATGATAGTTTTGTTCAAGGTTGAGCTCAGAAGTAAACTCATATATAAAGCGCGGATCTCCATTCCAAAACTTTGAAATATCTATGTATTCTTTCGAATATATATGCTCAGTAGAGTGATCAAGCAACTTGCGATTATGTATTTGTTTCCATTTTAATTCAAACGATACATCTTTTATGGTTATAACAAATAAAATAAAACATACGATGATGTTCGCCCACTTGAAAACAAATAGCTGTTTGATATTTACAGTTTTGCTTTCTTTGCTCATTACTAAACAATAGGCGAATATCAACCATAAAAATGGATACCTTGATGGGTATGAAAACAATGAACTTATAAATAATGCTATCATACTATGAAAATAGGGTGAACCTTTATCGGCTGTTTTGAATAATACTATTACAAATGCAACGATAACAGTAAAATAAACCGGTCCATTTGTGATGTATGTTGCAATGAATTCATTAAAAGGATGATATATGTTATCTAGTAAAAGTGATTCTTCAAAAGAATATAAATTGAAATTTGATGCTTGCATATCCATTAGCTTGCTTGTCAAACCATAAGGACCATATCCGAACAATGGGATTTCATTAACAGAATTTATTATATGTTTCCAAATCAATATACGTCCCTCCATTGAGGCTTGTTTTTTTAATAGCAAACTAATTAGTGTAATTAGTGGTAAAAAAGATGTAATTATAAATAGCTGCCTTTCATTTTTTTTTGCACAGCCTATGTGTAACCACATAATAACACAGCATGCTAAGAGGCAAGTCCTGGATTTGGTTATAATGATTGCAAGAAGTGTAGCTAAAATAACGAGAGCGGTTGGTAACTTGTGCTTGTCATTTTTTACAAGCATATGAATTTGTAAGGGTAGCGTTGTTGTTAAAACCATTGCAGCGCCTGCTGGATTGTCAAAAGGTCCACTGTAAAAATTTGGTGTACTGGTCTTTAATAAACCTAAGAATTGCATTATGATATGGATGGAAATTATAAAGCATATTGAAATTATGGCCATATCAAGAATTGGTTGCTGGCTTTTTCTTAATCTGCTAAAGGCTATAATGAGACCCAATACAGATATAGGTTGTAATAAGTTATATGTAGAGAAAGGTGCGGAAATACAAGCTCTTATAATATACCATACAGTAATCAATAATCCGATGCATATTAGATGGTTAATTCTTATATACTCGTCTTTACGGAGTAATAAACAAAAACTTACAATAGCTAATGATAAAGAAATTGTGTATTTAGATGTAGTAATAGTGGAATCGCAAAAATAACCGATAAGGGGGTTGTACACTGATAGAAAAATAATCAGTGTTGTGACAATCGCAGGTAGTAACTTTTTAGTTGTATGCATTTTCTCTTTTTTTGTTTCGAATGCAAAGTAAAGCAAATGCAGCAACTAAAATGCCAGAATTATGGTAGCAAAAACTTCCCAATTATGGAAATTAGGCTGACTTAATCAAAAAAGTGGTCAAACTTGACCACTTTTTTAATGATTATTTAAGATTGTGGTTTGATTACATCATACCTTCCATGCCGCCCATACCCGGAGCTGCCATCATTGGTTTTTCCTCTTTCTTTTCAACAATGATACATTCTGTTGTGAGGAACAAACCTGCTATAGAAGCTGCGTTTTCAAGAGCTACGCGAGTAACCTTTGCAGGATCTACCACACCGGCTTTCATCATATCTTCGTAACGGTCAAAACGAGCGTTGTAACCAAAATTACCTTCGCCTTCTGCAATCTTCTGAACTACTACAGCACCCTCTTTACCTGCGTTGAATACAATCTGACGCAATGGCTCTTCAATAGCACGACGTACAATCTGGATACCTGTCTCTTCGTCGGCAGTTTCACCCTTCAAACCATCAAGTGACTTGATTGAACGGATGTAAGCTACACCGCCACCTGCAACAATACCCTCTTCAATAGCTGCGCGTGTTGCACACAGTGCATCGTCCACACGGTCTTTCTTCTCCTTCATTTCAGTTTCTGATGGAGCACCAACGTGGATAACAGCTACACCGCCTGAAAGTTTTGCAAGACGTTCCTGAAGTTTTTCCTTATCGTAATCTGATGTGGTGGTCTTAATCTGAGCCTTGATCTGAGCTGTACGAGCTTCAATCTTCTCTTTTTCGCCCTTACCATTAACAATAGTGGTGTTGTCCTTTGAGATGGTGATTTTTTCTGCTGTACCAAGCATCTCCATTGTTGCCTGTTCCAGTTTTACACCGCGCTCTTCGCTAATTACGAAACCACCTGTAAGAACTGCAATGTCTTCCAGCATCTCTTTTCTGCGATCGCCAAAGCCCGGAGCCTTAACAGCGCAAATCTTCAAACCTGAACGCAGACGGTTTACTACAAGTGTAGTCAGAGCTTCTGAATCTACATCTTCTGCAATAATCAACATTGGACGACCTGTCTGAACTGCCGGTTCAAGAATAGGAAGAAGGTCTTTCAAGTTTGAAATCTTCTTGTCGTGTATAAGGATAAGAGGATTTTCCATTACGCAGTTCATCTTTTCTGTATCTGTTACAAAGTATGATGACAGATAACCGCGGTCAAACTGCATACCTTCCACTACGTCAATATAAGTGTCGCGTCCTTTAGCCTCTTCAATAGTGATAACACCGTCCTTAGAAACTTTCTTCATTGCCTCTGCAATCTGCTTACCTATTTCTGCATCGTTGTTTGCAGAGATAGTGGCAACTTGTTCAATCTTATCAAAGTTGTCACCAACTTCCTGAGCCTGAGCCTTGATGCTCTCTACAACTTTTGCAACTGCTTTGTCAATACCGCGTTTCAAATCCATTGGGTTTGCACCTGCAGTTACGTTCTTCAAACCTACGTTTACAATGCTCTGTGCAAGAACTGTAGCGGTTGTTGTACCATCACCTGCATCTTCGCCGGTCTTTGAAGCTACAGATTTAACAAGCTGAGCACCGGTGTTTTTGAATGAATCGGCAAGTTCTACCTCTTTAGCAACGGTAACACCGTCTTTAGTAATCTGAGGTGCACCAAATTTCTTTTCAATAATTACATTTCTACCCTTAGGACCTAATGTAACCTTAACTGCATTTGCAAGTTCGTCAACACCCTGCTTCAAAAGATCGCGGGCATCTGTATTGAATAATATCTCTTTTGCCATAATATATCCTTATTAATAATTAACCGATAACTGCCAAAACGTCACTCTGACGCATGATTAAATATTTTTCTCCCTCTATCTCAATTTCAGTACCTGCATACTTTCCGTAAAGTACCTGGTCACCCAATTTGAGTACCATTTCTTCATCTTTTGTGCCATTACCAACTGCCACAACTTCTCCCTTCAAAGGTTTCTCTTTTGCTGTGTCAGGAATAATGATTCCACCAATTGTTTTCTCTTCTGCCGGAGCAGGAAGTACCAAAACTCTGTCTGCTAATGGTTTGATATTCATATTGTTTGTATTTAAAGTTTAATTATTGTCCGTTATTGTTCTCAATGCGGCATTTATCTGCCGTTCATCACTCTATCTGCGAAAAACGTGCCAAAACTAAAAGAGTGCCATATTGACACTCTGTATTATCAGTTAAATATATTTTCAGGGTCGGCAAGCGCGGCAGCCAAATGCTCTTCGCTTAAATGCAGCTTATATTTACCTTGATTAAAGATAGATATTCTACCGGTCTCTTCCGATACCACAATAGCAATGGCACTGCTCTTTTGTGTTATACCCATTGCAGCGCGATGTCTCAGACCGAAACTCTTTGGCAAGTTTTCGGTTTGTGAAATAGGAAGTATGCAGGCGGCCGATTTAATTCTATCGTCAGCAATTACCATAGCACCATCATGTAGTGGGCTATTCTTGAAGAAGATATTTTCTATAAGAAGTTGATTGACGTCGGCATTAACAGATTCTCCCGTTGCTTCAATATCTCTAAGTTCATGTTGACTGTCTATAACTATGAGCGCACCCTCTTTGCGCTTGCTCATACTTAGGCAGGCCTTTATTACCGGTTGCCATTTGTCAGTATCAATGGTAACGTTTTTGCGTCTTGTCAACCAGCGAACAAAGTTTTTGGTACGTGTATGTGTGCCAATTTCGCGGAAGAAACGCCTTATGTCATCGGCAAACAGTACTATTATTGCCAACACTCCCACATCTACAAGTTTGTTCAGTATTGCGCCTAACAACTGCATTTTGAATACCTGCGAAACCAGTATCCATACGCAAACAAATACTAATATGCCAATAAACATATTAAGTGAGCCTGTCATTCTCATCATCTTATAGACATAGAATAGTAGCAATGCTACGCATAGAATGTCTATAATATCTTTAATACCTATTCCTACAAAATATTCTACCATATATCAAGAATTTTCGTTTATCATTTTTATTAAGTTGACGCACTCTACAGCCTCTTTTACATCGTGTACTCTAAGCCACGAAGCTTTATGTTGAACAGCCCATGTATGCAAAACTGTTGTGCCGTTCAGTGCCTCCTGCGGTGTGCAGTGCAGAACCTTGTATATCATGGATTTTCTGGAGACACCAACCAATGTCTCGCATCCCATGCTGTGTAATGAATCCATGCAATTTAATGCTTGGTAATTCTGTTCCAATGTCTTGGAGAAACCAAAGCCGGGATCTGCTATAACTTTTTTAAGTCCAATGTTATGCAGTTCTGAAATCTTTAATCTAAAGAATTCTACCATCTCGCTTGCTACATCCTCTTTAATATCTTCATTGTATGTGAGTATGTAAGTAGCTCCATACATGGCCACAATGCGATACATTTCCTGAGAACCACCGGATATGTCGTTTATAATATCTACATGCCACTCTTTCAGGCAATGTTCTGCCACCTGAGGAACAAAAGTATCTATAGAAATTGGCAAATCCGGATATTCCGCTCTTATTGAAGGCAAGACTGCTTCCAGACGCTTTATCTCTTCTTCTGCCGGTATAGCCGTAAACCCGGGACGTGTGGAACAGGCACCTATATCAACTGCATCGGCACCATTATCAATCATCTGCTTGATTTGTGCCATTGCAGCATCGGTACTGCTCATTCTGGAATCTTTGTAGAAAGAATCCGGGGTCAGGTTTATTATTCCCATTATTCGGGTATGGTCACAGTCTGCCAATTTCATAACCGCGAAGTTACAAAAAAGAGAATCTATTTACCACCACAATCAAAAATAAATGTATGTATTCGCACTGTAAATTAGCAAAAGTCGTATAATAACTTGAATTCGTCGAACTCACGTTAATTTAGATGGTTTCCAATTCTGGTAGTTATCGTGGTCATCCACAAGAAAATCCACTTATTCCATATTTTTAGCAACATTTTTATCTACTTATTCCGTTTTTAATGTCGTAAATATGCCTACTTATTCCGCTTCGCGCTTTGTAAGTTGGCGCAACAACCCAGAAAGAGACTTGGTTATCTCAGACCAAACTAGAGGTTGAATCCACCTGGATTTAGGTATTTCTTACAATAATTATATCTTCCTTGAAGAAGTTGGTAAGCAGGGCCAATGTTCTGATAGTGAAATTGTGCTGGCCACTTAACCACTTGGTCACTTCGCTAGGCTTTTTACCTAATGAAAGGGCAAATTCTTTCTTCGTCAATCCCTTTTTAGTCATTAAAGAATTTATTCTATCAGCAATAGCAAAAGATAAATCTACCTCAATCTTTACTGACGAAGGCACATCTTCTACCATTTGCTTAAACTGTTTATCTATACTCTTCATATGTTAAAGTTTTCATCTGTCTCAATTGTATTTGTAGTAATCAATATAGTACCATTCTTTTCTCCTTCTCTTACTAATCTTTCAAACTTCTGTAAAGTAAGTACATATCCATTTAACTCTTCGTCTTCATTATAAGACCGAGACTTTTTTATACCTCCATTGCCTAATACTAAAATCCTATCAGATAGTCTTAAACAATAAAGACGTAATTTTGATTGTATTACAGGTAATGCACATACTCTATCATTAATTTTGCCTTCAGGACGAAAAAAACGTTCCATAGCTCCTATATCTGCAATCTTGTTGATAAAAGCCACAATCCTCATTAAATCGGGATTGTACTCTGCATCGCTTTTAAATCTATTATAAAAATTCTCAAACTCACTTTCGCTTTTCGAAAGGAACTGGATTGTATATATAGTACAACCCTCACTCTTGCTTACTAAAAGTAATTCTGTTTCACTCATAGATTTTATTATTAATAATATTTCTGGCAAAGATACAACAATTATTTTACTTATAAGTGAAATGTTGGGTTGTTTTTGCACATTCTATAAATACAATCTATAAGTAGTCAATATTTTGGTGTTTTTTTACCGTTTTTTAAGGTTAAACAATAGGATTAGCAAAAGTCGTATAATAACTTGAATTTGTCGCACTCACATTAATTTAGATGGTTTCCAATTCTGGTAGTTATCGTGGTCATCGACAAGAAAATCCACTTATTCCGTATTTTTAGCAACATTTTTATCTACTTATTCCGTTTTTGATGTCGTAAATATGCCTACTTATTCCGTTTTGCGCGTTGTAAGTTGGCGCTACAACCCAGGCCGAGACTTGGTTATCTCACACCAAGCGAGAATTTGAGCCAATTATTAACTAAACAGAATTCAAGTTGCAATTGTAAGTTGAATTCATCTATGTGATTTATCTTTGTGCTTGTGAATAAAACAACCTATGAGTTGTATATTTGTGAAAATATTGCTAGATTTGCAGCAAAAACCATGGATTATGACATTTGATGAAATTACTGAAGATGGAAGAACGCGAACATACTCGCCAAGAACTCGTTAAGTTAGAACAGGTTCGTGAGTTTCTTCT
>CALEFD010000072.1 GCA_937876995.1 uncultured Bacteroidales bacterium
TGCTCCTTAACGGCAGCCTTGAACTTCTTGACCAACTCCTGCAGGTCGGCAACTTCCAGTTCGTTGTCCAGCTTTACACCCTTGGCTTCCTTCACCTCTTCGATGATAGCCTCGAATGGGTCGATGTCTTCCTTGTTCACGGGCTTCATGCCGAGAACAACGTCGCCATACATCTGAACGAAACGACGGTAAGAGTCCCATGCAAAACGAGCATTGCCGGTCTTGCGGATCATACCCTCTACAACCTCGTCATTCAGACCAAGGTTCAGGATGGTGTCCATCATACCGGGCATTGAAGCGCGAGCACCTGAACGTACAGATACGAGCAGGGGATTCTCAACGTCACCGAACTTAGAGTTCATCAGGGTTTCGATGTTGGCAACAGCCTTCATCACATCATCCTTCAGCAGTTCAACGACCTTGTCCTTGCCTACTTCATAATACTCATTACATACATCAGTGGTAATGGTGAAGCCTGGAGGTACGGGAACGCCGATCAGGTTCATTTCAGCAAGGTTAGCACCCTTACCACCGAGCAGATTTCTCATGTCTGCTCTACCTTCTGCTAAGCCATTTCCGAAGGTATAAACTCTTTTTTCGCTCATAAATATATATAAATATTTTGTGTGATATCTTTGTTTGATTCAGTACTGTGCCCAAATCGACTGCAAAGTTACTTATTTATTATTAAATATGTGGTTTCTATGCAGTTCTTTTTTAGAATCTTCTCATTACTTTTTCTTAACTTTGCACCCGATTTGGTAATGCAATAAGTTTTTTTGCTAGTAATTATGTCGAAAAAGAAGAAAGATAGACCTATATTAGAGAATGTTCTGATAACCGATGTGGCTGCCGAAGGAAAATCTTTGGTTAGAATAGACGATTTGGTGATATTCGTACCTTTTGTTGTTCCCGGTGATGTGGTGGATTTGAAAATCTTAAAGAAAAAACATAGCTATGCCGAGGCTGTGGCCGTGAATTTTCATAAATATTCAGATGTACGCACGGAACCAATGTGTTCTCATTTTGGAGTATGCGGAGGTTGTAAATGGCAGAATTTACCATATTCGGAGCAGCTTAGATATAAGCAGAAACAGGTTTATGATGCACTTACCAGAATAGCAAAAGTAGAGATTCCTGAATTGATGCCTATTTTAGGTTCTGAACAGATAGAATGTTACAGAAATAAATTGGAGTATTCGTTCAGTAATATGCGATGGCTTACTGCCGATGAACTGCAAAAGATAGACGAATCAAACGGTACTATTGAACGCAAACAACCAGGTTTGGGTTTTCATATACCAGGTGCATTCGATAAGGTGTTGCACATAGAAAAGTGTATGTTGCAGGATGACTTTACCAATCAGGTAAGAAATGAGGTTTACAACTACGCAATAGAGCATAATCTTCCATTTATAAATCTGCGTTCACAAGAAGGACTACTTAGAGATATGATGGTGCGTATTGTAACAACCGGTCAGATAATGGTGCTGGTTCAAGCAAAAGTTGTAACTCCATCGGATATGGAAGAGTTTATGGCTTTGATGCAGCATATAGCAGATAAATTCCCTCAAATAACATCGTTGCTTTATGTAATTAACAATAAATGCAATGATACTTTTGGTGATTTGGAAGTAAAGGTATTCCGAGGCGAAGAATTTATCTATGAAACTATGGAAGATCTTAAATTCAAGATAGGTCCTAAATCGTTTTTCCAAACAAACAGCCGTCAAGCATATAGGCTATATTCTGTAGTACGTGAAATGGCAGGTTTGAAGCCCGATGATGTGCTGTACGATTTATACACCGGCACAGGTACTATTGCTCAGTTCTTGGCTCGCAGTGTTAAGAAAGTGGTTGGTATTGAATACGTTCCGGAAGCGATAGAAGACGCAAAGATAAATGCAGAACTGAACAATATTATAAATGCAATCTTTTTTGCCGGCGATATGAAGGATGTTCTCAATGCGGATTTTATATCAGAGCATGGAACACCTGATGTGATAGTTACAGATCCGCCACGTGTGGGAATGCATAAGGATGTTGTAGATGTAATTATGGCTGCATCGCCTAAAAGAATTGTCTACGTAAGCTGTAATCCGGCAACTCAGGCAAGAGATATAGCGTTGATGGATAGTAAATATAAAGTGGTTGCAGTACAACCTGTAGATATGTTTCCACATACACATCATGTAGAAGTGGTAACTATGTTAGAGTTGAAGGAATCTTAAAAAATTATAATTTGTAAGGTTGTGTTAAACCAAATTATTGATATCAAATCTTAATTATAGTTGAATTATAGAGTATCATATTTTATTTTATAACTTTTTATGTACTTTTGCAAACGTAACAAACAAAATAAAACAATGAAAAAGATTATTGTAAGAGCACTATTAGTGTTTATGGCCGTGTCTGTGTCAAATTTAATGCACGCGCAGAAAACATCAACTCAACAGCAGCAACAAGGAGGCGAGGTTGTTATAACGCAACCCGAATTTAAGGGCGGTTCAGAGGCCTTGTATAAGTATATCCTTACAAACTTTGAATATCCCGAAGAGGCAGCAAAACGTTCGGTTAGTGGTACGGCAGAAGTGGAATTTACTGTAGAAAAATCGGGCGATGTTACAAATGTTGGACTTCTAAAAGGTTTAGATGAAACTGTTGATGAACAAATCATCAGGCTTTTAAAGGCTATGCCTAGATGGACTCCGGCAACTATTAATGGTAAACCCGTTAGGTATAAAGTTTCAATGCCACTGACGTTAAAATTGTCTAGAAATAAAAATGGAGCTAGGTCTTCAATAGGACTTGAAGGTTCTCTAAATGAAAGGTATTAATTAAAAGTTTTAGGAATTATGAAGGGATTATTAAAAACACTAGTCGTTGCATTATTTGTGGCTTTTACTTTTGCCGGCTGTAGCTACGAAGTTGGCGTAGATATGGAGGTAATTTATATAGATGCAAAGAAAAACAATTGGCAAATATCCGGTAAGGAAGGAGAAGAGGGGTGTTATCAGTTTCAGGAATTTAAATTTCCTGAGATAACAAATGCGGTTTTAAACGAAGGTGCAGTATTAGTTTATTATATTGATAAGGAGGGCAGAGATAATATGCTCCCGTTAGTACTTCCTTATGACGAGGGAAGAGAAACTGTTATTGAAACCATCAGATTTGATTGTGAAAAGGGGTATCTAACTCTGATAATAGAATCGTCAGATTTTATGGCAGTTCCTTCAAGCAGAGATATTAGATTTAAGGTTTGTATATTAAAACCGTATTAATGGTTACTGCATTCTAAAATTATAGTGGTGGCGCCTAAGGTAATTATGGCGCCATCTTCTATTATAGCCCTTTCTCTATCTGCCAAAATTCTGTTAAATAAGAATGTACCTGTTAAACTGGGGAAATCTCTTAAAGTGTAAGAAATCTCACCTTTTTCATTGCGTTTTACACTTATAACACAATGGCGTCTATCCATACTGCGGTCTGTAGTCTCAATAGGAATATCTATCTCGTCTCCTTTATTGTATCTGCCTATAATATTATCTCCCGGATGTAACGGGAAACTTTGTCTGTAACCAAATACATTCTCTACAACCGTGATAGAGCCAAAACCTTCATCATTAGTTTCCGGATTCTTATTGGCATCTTTTTGTGTGGCCGAAAGTTTGTTTACACCTATCTTGATGGCAAATTTCTTTTTACAATTTCCACATTCAAAGACCAAAGTCTGGCCTTCTGTGTATTTGGTTTCATCAAATACAATATAACTATCGCATTTTGGACATCTAACTCGTTTCATATATTGTAGAAAACTAATTTCAAAAAAAGCTAACCTATAAGCCGGGTTCTGTAGAATATAATTCTGTCTGTCATTAATCTTGACCTGCCGTTGCCGACAGACTCTAGCGATCTACCCTCCGGCTTGGGCGAGCAGCCCTCTAACGCCGGTATACACGATCTTGCAACTTCCAAGGTGTACAGCCTACGTGTCACCACGCATCTGGTAAGCTCTTACCTTACCTTCTCACCCTTACCTCTATTAAAAGGCGGTTATTTTCTTCTACACTACTTTGCCGTCACCGACAACTTTCTGTTAGGAAGTGGAATGCTCTATGTTGCCCGGACTTTCCTCTCTCTTCAATAGAAGACAGCGACAGACCGGTTAGCTTTGTGCAAAGTTACAACAATTTTGCTTTCTTTGTAGTTGAAAGTTGTATTTATAAATCAAACAATCTTCTTGTTGTTGTATAAATGTTAATTTGGAGGGCCTATTGTTAAATAATGGCAAATATTTTGGTATAAGTGAAACTTTCTATGGAATCTTCTATATATTTGAAGTGTGAAAGTGTTAATTGTATGTTTGAATTTAACTAATTAAATAGATTAAGATATGAAAATCGCAACTAAAAAAGTATTTCAATCGTTTTTGCTGGTGGTATTGTGTGCCTCTGCAGCAGGAGTTACAACTTATGTAGTAAACAACAAAATAGCAAAAGATGAACCTGCGATTATTGTAGAATCGGGTGTGAAGAATCCATTTGCAATGTCAACAGCCGGAGGTGCAATTTCAAGACAGCCGGTAGATTTAACCGATGCTGCAGAAAAGACTATTCATGGTGTTGTACACATAAAATCAACAGTGAATGGTAGAACACAGGTGGTTCAAGAAATGCCGGATATATTTGAATATTTCTTTGGAAATGGAATGCCACGTCAACGTGAAATTCAGAGTCGTCCACAGGTGGGGTATGGTTCCGGTGTAATTCTTTCCGAAGATGGATATATTGTAACGAATTATCATGTTATTGAAAGTGCAGATCAAATTGATGTAACGCTGAATGATAACAGAATTTTCCAGGCGACAGTAGTAGGTACAGATCCAAATACCGATTTGGCTCTCATTAAAATAGAAGGTGATGAATTTCCGTTCATTCCAATGGGAAATTCAGACGATTTAAAGTTAGGTGAATGGGTGCTTGCCGTTGGTAATCCTTTCAATCTTACATCTACTGTTACAGCCGGTGTAGTAAGTGCAAAGGCCAGAAAGATAGGTATTTACGATAGTAGAGAGAGTATAGAATCATTTATCCAAACAGATGCTGCTATCAATATGGGAAACAGTGGAGGTGCATTGGTAAATGTAAGAGGAGAATTGATAGGAATAAATGCTGCATTAGAATCTCCTACAGGTACATACGCAGGTTATGGATTTGCTATACCAACCACTATTGTTAGCAAGGTGGTAGCCGATTTAAAAGAGTTTGGAACTGTTCAGCGTGCTTTGTTAGGAATTGTGGGCGGCGATGTTGCTGCTATGTTGCAATTGGAAGAGAATAAAAATAAGGACTTTGGAACTCTTGATGGTGTATATGTAAGCGATGTTACCGATGGTGGTGGCGCATTGGCTGCAGGCATTGAAAGTGGTGATATCATTGTGGCAATAAACGGTAAGAAAGTAAAGACAATGACTGAACTTCAGGAGGTTATAGCTCAGCATCGTCCGGGCGATAAGATAAAAGTCTCTTTGTTGCGCGATAAGAAATCTAAGGAAATAACAGTAGAGTTAAAGAATTCTCAAGGAAATACAGAGGTTGTAAAGGACCGTAAAATGGAAATGCTAGGTGCCGCTTTTGGTGAAGTATCTGAACAGACTCGTAAACAGTTGAATATAGGATACGGCCTCCAGGTGTCAGGAGTTGATGCCGGTAAATTCCAGAAGGCCGGAATACAGCGCGGATTTATAATCTTGAAAGTTAATAATGTTCAAATCAGATCTGAAAAAGATTTGGAGAATGTATTCAATGAAGCTATTAAAACACCGGAACAGGTGCTGTTTATAACAGGTATTTATCCATCGGGTAGAAGAGCTAACTTCGCAATAGATTTATCTGAATAATAGATGTTATCGGTCATAGATGATAGGTCCGGAGATTTTTCTTCGGACCTTTTTATGTAGTGTGTTGTCGATAATTTTCTATATAAATAATGTGGTTTCCAAAAAATAATTGTAATTTTGCACCCAATTCGCTTGTTTGGAGAAGTCTGGCGGGTTGTAAATAACTGATAATCTTAATAAATAGCATAAAATAAGAGATGAGGCAGCTTAAAATTACGAAGAGTATCACAAATCGTGAAAGTGCGTCTTTGGATAAGTATCTTCAGGAAATAGGTCGTGAGGAACTTATCACAGTTGAAGAAGAAGTAGAACTTGCACAGCGTATTAGAAAAGGCGACAGACAAGCGCTTGAAAAACTTACTCGTGCAAATTTACGTTTTGTGGTTTCTGTAGCAAAACAGTATCAGAATCAGGGATTGAGTTTGCCTGACTTGATTAATGAAGGTAATTTAGGACTTATTAAGGCTGCTGAAAAATTTGATGAAACCAGAGGATTCAAATTTATCAGTTATGCGGTTTGGTGGATTCGTCAGTCTATACTTCAGGCATTGGCTGAACAGGCAAGAATAGTACGTTTACCTTTGAATCAGGTTGGTTCACTTAATAAGATAGGTAAGGCGCTTTCTAAGTTTGAGCAGGAAAATGAACGCCGTCCATCACCGGAGGAATTAGCAGAAGCATTGGATATTCCGGTAGATAAGATTGCAGATACTCTTAAGGTTTCAGGTCGTCATATATCAGTAGATGCTCCGTTTGTAGATGGCGAAGATAATAGCTTGCTTGACGTATTGGTGAACGATGATTCCCCAATGGCAGACAGAACTCTTGTAAATGAATCACTTTCAACAGAAATTGAACGAGCTCTTTCTACATTGTCTGACAGAGAAAAGGATATTATAAGAATGTTCTTTGGAATCAATTGTCGTGAAATGACTCTTGAAGAGATTGGCGATAAATTCGGTTTGACTCGTGAACGTGTACGTCAGATTAAAGAAAAGGCTATACGTCGTTTGCGTCAGAATTCTCGTAGTAAGTTATTGAAATCATATTTAGGATAAGCATCGCGATGAAAAGATTTGCATTGATACTTGTAATGTCGGTGTTCTCTATAATGGGGTTTGCTCAGTCTGAAGATAGACAAAAGAACCCTATCGTAGAAAAGGGAGGTGCGCTTACCAGAACGCAGGCAGATGTGGAATCAATGAGAAACGATTCTCAAAACAAAAATGCAGAGGTTAAAGATATCTATATGTTTGCTTTGGCTTTCTCTCATTTGGATTCTGTTGTATATGTAACAAAAATTCAGTTGATGGAAAATGAAACTGTAAACAACGGATATTTTTTGGAAAATCGTGAAAAGTATGAATCACTTCTACTTGATTACATGTATGAAATGGGTGAATCAAATAGATTGGCGGTTCTCTATTTTAATGAAAAAGAGAAAAATATTATAAAGAAGAAACAGAAAGTCTTAAAGAGAATAAAGAAACGTCACTCTTATTCTGTTGGTGAACTTTTGGACTTTTCTTTTTGAACTATTTAGAACTGAGCATGAACTGCAATACGGATGCCCTGGGTGGAAACACCTGGGGTATCTTTGTAAGTAAGGCGGCGGTAATAATCTATTCTGCCAAATTTTAGAATGTTTTCTATGCCAAAACCAATTTCCATGTATGGTTCTACCATATTTGTTGCAAGAACATTCTTTGGGTATATATATATGTTTCCACTGTTGCTTATATTGGGAATGTTGCAATCCATAGTAGAACCCCACACACCTTTAAATGTTATCACTTCTCTAAGATTCAATTTTTTAAGCAGAGGAGTCCTGTTAAATATTAAACCATTCATATAGTAGGAAATATCCCATGTTGCGTGAGAATCAAGAATGAATTCCATTGGTGTCATAAGTTCAAATGATTCTTTTCTGATTGTATATGACAAATTAGCATTTGGGATTATCATTAGAGGGTAGGGGACCTGATTCCAAATTTTTCCACCTTTCATTATGACATCAAAATAGCCGAACATTGATATCCACAATCTTTGTCTGTATGATGCTTCTGTGTGGTGTATGGTGTAATCACTGCCCAATATGCCCTTTTGTGCAATGGTATGCGATAGTGTGAATACAGGAAATTCCGGTTTCATAGAGTGTCTGTTCCATTTGCTTTGTGTGAAAGTTTCGTTTGGGGCATATCTTAGCTTTAATTCAAATTCGCTTTGTGTAATTTGTTTATCCCATTTTATGGTTCCGTCCGGTAAAACCTTCTCTAAGGGTAGTAGTGCCGATGATTCATTACTTCTGTTTCTTAGTGTGGCAGAGTATGAAAATCCATTGTAGAATTCATTGGAATAGATTAATTCGGTCTGTTTGATATATCCTATTCTATTGTCAGGTAGTCTTTTAAGTGATAGTAATGCGTTGTCTTTGTTGGTGTATAGATATTGCTGGCCATACTGATATATGTCGTTTTCGTGTTTTAAGCGTAACGAATGTATGGGGAATTCATTTGCGTGTTCTTTCTTTGGTTTGAAAGAATACTCAATATTAGCCATATATTTAAGTCTTTCATCTTTAGTTCCGTAAGCCACATAAAAGTTGCTAAACAGATGGGGGTTTAGATGGGATGTGGTCATACCCCCAACTCTTAATCTTAATCCTTCCAAACCATTGTAACTTGCAGTTGTGTTAACAGGGCCATAATAGAATGGCGTGTTTTCTTCTTTTATGGGTACATATCCTGAGAACATAAACGATACAAATTTCTCTGTCCAATAATAGACCGGAATGGTGCGCAGTCTTTCAAGCATCTCTTTTATGCTGTTATTCCTCTTTTCTTCTAAATTGTTTCTGTATTGAGCCCAAAATAGTTCGGATCTATTAGTGGCATTATCTTCTTCTATAACACGTTCCGGTCTGTCAAACGGAACTCTGTTTACATCGTCATCAAATCGATATTCTGAATAATAGACCTCTCGGTGTGCATATAGACCATCTATAAAATCATATAATTTTAATTCTGTAGTAATAGATTCGTAAACCAATAATCTTGGATGTTGAACGTCTCTTTCAAAGCGTTGCTCAATATTCATATATTCAACAAAGTTGAAATTAATATCGTAGGGAACACTCATTTGAACCCACTTTATAAAATGTGTAGAATCAGTTGTTACATATAGATGTCCTGTAAAACCAAAAGATTGTGTATTATTTGGAACAAAGGCTAAATCTATGCAGGGTGTGTCGTCAACTTTTATGGTGTCCATAATGTAGTATTTGTAATACGATGGCGCTATGTCGGCTAACGGACTTACAAACTCATTCCTAAGGATTATAATTTTATTGGAAAACAAATCTATGTCAACCAGAGTGGCCTCTACCATTGCTCTAATCTCCTCTTCCGGTAGAAAATCATCGGCACCTACCCAATTTTTTCCATGTATTACCTGTTTCTCTTTGTTGGGCTTCTTTTGGAAATAGTCTGTAGCTACAAGTTCTCTTGAAGATATATTAAGGATGGGTTTGCCCGATACAAGAGAGGTGTCTATGTATTCTTTTAGAAAATCGAATCGCCTGAAAAGTAATTGCTGTTGCTTCTCTTCGTTAAAGTTGTCTAAAGCAATGTTGAATTTTTCGTATCTGTTCTTAGAAACGTAGTCATGTTGGTAAGGACTTTCGCTCTCTTTTTTTGCAATAAGTTCTTTTGCTAAATCTAACGCCGGATTGTTTTGCCTTCTGTATCGTTCTTTGTCCGGTTTAATCTCTACTTCGCTTATATCGTATGTGGTAGGGGTTAGAGTTACGTTTATGGGAAATTTGGTTTTATCTGATAATTTTAAGCTGAAATCCTTATATCCTATGGATGATACTATAAGAGTTTCTCCATCTATAGGTCCTGTAAATGAAAAATTACCATTATTATCGGTGGTACATCCTATGTGAGTGTCTTTAAGACGCACGGTAGTATAGGGCAAAACTCCCCCGGAAGTGTCCTTGACATTTCCACTTATCCTTGTTTGAGCAACGGCTATACCTCCGGTGCAAAGTATATATATAAATATAATAAGGTGTAGCACACCTATCTTTATCTCTCTCATTATTGATTGCAAAGATAGTGCAAACCGAGTGGAGAAAAAACAAGCTTGCTTGATTTTTTATTCCGAGTGTAGCCTATGTTATTTAAAGATAGTGCAAACCGAGTGGAGAAAAAACAAGTTTGCTTGATTTTTTATCCTGAGGTGCAGCCTAT
>CALEFD010000073.1 GCA_937876995.1 uncultured Bacteroidales bacterium
AATTAGAATTATTTGAACGATATTTAAAAGAATTATCAAAAAATCGCCCGATACAATATGTTCTTGGCGAAACGGATTTCTGTGCTTTAAAATTCAAAGTTGATGAGCGAGTATTGATTCCACGTCCAGAAACTGCAGAATTAGTAGACTTTGTAATAGATTCAGCATCAATAGGGACGAAAATATTAGACGTTGGAACTGGTAGTGGTTGTATTGCAATTGCGTTATCAAAATTGATTCCTAATGCTGAAGTTATTGCATTCGATATTTCAGAAAGTGCATTGGAATTAGCTACAGAAAATGCACATTTGAATAATGTAGAAGTAAATTTTCGACAAGTAGATATTTTGAATGGAGCAGATTCTGATGAAGATTTTGATGTCATAGTAAGTAATCCTCCTTATATAACCGAAATAGAAAAAAAAGATATGGATGATACCGTCTTAAACTATGAACCACATACTGCGTTATTTGTAAACAATCCTAATCCTCTGCTCTTTTATAATGCAATAGCTGATTTTGGTCTGCAATGTTTAAATAGTGGTGGATCAATATTTTTTGAAATCAATCCTGTTTACCATAACGAAATGGTGTCGATGCTTAAAGAAAGAGGATATATAAATGTTGAATTACGTCAAGATATATTCAATAAAAACAGAATGATAAAAGCTGATATTTATGGATGAAAAGGATGCACTTTTAAGAATGGAGACATATTGCTCTTCGGCAGAACATTGTATATATGATGTTCGCCAAAAATTGGAAAAAATCGACCTATCGCAAGAACAGATGGATAGTATAGTCGAAGTACTGTTAAGAGAAAAATATATTGATGAAAAACGCTATTCTTCTGCTTTTGTTCACGATAAGATAATGTTTGCCAAATGGGGTAGAAACAAAATATCTGCCATGTTGTGGCAAAAAAGAATTCCTCAAAATATTATATCGGAGGTGCTGGAAGATATTGATACTGAACTTTATCTGTCTGTTCTACAAGATGTTATTGCATCTAAAAGACGTGAAGTGAAAGGGAAAACCGAATACGAAAAAAATATTAAGCTTATTAAATCTGTAGCATCAAGAGGCTTTGAAATACCATTGATAAAACAATTCGTTAATATAGAGGAAGAGTGGTGAATATTCTAAAATCTCTATTGGAGATATTGCTTCCACGCTATTGTAAAGTGTGTGGACGTCGTTTGGCAGTTACTGAAGAACATTTGTGTGTAAACTGTCTGCTATCTATGCCATATTATAACAATTATAAAGGCGGAATGAATATACCGGAGGAGTTGCTTTTTTCTGTACGTACTCTTGTAAGGGCAGAATCAATGTTGACATACGACAAAGAGAGTAACTATAGAAAAATTCTGTATCATCTTAAATACTATGGACATCCCGAAGTGGCAACGTATTTGTCACGAATGGCTGCATATAGATTGCAAGAGAGTAATTTCTTTGATGGGATTGATTATATAATACCTGTCCCTTTATCCAAAAAAAAGAAAAAAAGCAGAGGATACAATCAGTGTAGCTATATTGCAAAAGGTATTAGTGACGTAACCGGAATAGAGATAGCCGATAATATAATTCTACGTTCTGTCACTAATACACAACAGGCAGCAAAAGGCAAATTGCAGCGTTGGGAGAATGCAGAAGGTATATTTCAGGTAATGCATCCCGAATTGATAGAAAATAAACATCTGTTGATAGTGGATGATGTTATGACTACCGGTTCCACTCTGAATTCCATGTTGTCAGTTATAGAAAAGAGTGTACCTACTGTAAAACAGAGCGTATTTACTCTGGCTCTTGCTAAGTAGAATCAGGGTATTAACAGTGAACTGTCTCCATAGCTAAGGAAACGAAAATCGTTTTCCAAAGCATAATCATACATCCTTTTCCAGTCGCCGTTGATAAATGCAGATACAAGCAGAAGCAGAGTGCTTTGTGGCTGATGGAAATTTGTTACCATCATTTTTACTATATGGAACTTATATCCCGGAACTATGATAATCTGAGTGCTGGTTTTAAGAGCATCCAAACCATGTCTGTCCAGATAATCAATTATACTTTGCAGCGCTTGAACAGTAGTTAGTGTGTTGTTCTGTTCGTTGTATGGTGCCCATTGCGGGACGTGCATATCTTCTTCAGAGGCATCAGGGTTATTACTTAGATATACACCTATATAGTAGAGACTCTCCAGGGTTCGTACAGAGGTGGTTCCCACTGCAATGGCATTTCCGTTGTGGGCTATCAGACGCTCTATTGTCTTTCTGTTTACAACAATATATTCGGTGTGCATTTCATGTCCGGCAATGTTTTCGCTTTTTACAGGTTTAAATGTACCTGCACCAACGTGAAGCGTAAGCTCTTCTCGTTCTATATTGTGACTGTCTAAATTGGCTAAAACAGTATCGGTGAAATGTAGACCTGCTGTAGGTGCAGCTACACTCCCTTTGATTTTTGAATATACAGTCTG
>CALEFD010000074.1 GCA_937876995.1 uncultured Bacteroidales bacterium
TTATAGAAAGGAATAGTTATGAAATTCAAATTTAAGATACAGCAATATCAGACCGATGCGGTAGAACGCACAGTGGAGGTATTCGAAGGACAGCCATCTATAGATAGTCTGACCTACCGCCGTGACCTCGGTAAGCGTGCAGCGACTTTGTATGATGACGAGTTGGAGATGGGATACCGAAATAGCGAGATACAGTTGCTACCCAAAGAGATACTCGCAAACATCCGTAAAGCACAGGTGGCAGGAGATATTAAGTTGTCTGATTCGCTCGTGCCAAGCATAGGTGCGTGCAGTCTTGATATTGAGATGGAGACAGGAACGGGTAAGACCTATGTGTATATCAAGACGATGTTCGAGTTGAACAAGCGTTATGGTTGGAGCAAGTTTATCGTTGTGGTGCCAAGCATTGCTATTCGTGAGGGTGTGGGCAAGAGTTTCGCTATGCTCGAAGACCATTTTATGGAGCACTATGGCAAGAAGGCTCGTTGGTTTATCTACGATAGTAGTCGTTTGAAGAGTCTCGACGACTTTTCGAGCGATGCGGGTATCAATGTGATGATTATCAATACCCAAGCCTTTGCTGCTTCATTGAAGGAGGGGGCAAAGAATAAGGAGAGTCGCATCATCTACTCGAAGCGTGATGACTTTGCGAGTCGCCGTCCGATTGATGTGATTGCAGCGAACCGTCCGATTATCATTATGGATGAGCCACAGAGGATGGAGGGAGAGGCTACACAGACCGCTCTAAAACGCTTTATGCCGTTGTTCATCCTTAACTACTCGGCAACCCATAGGACCAAGCACAACACCGTATATGCTCTTGATGCACTCGATGCCTACAACAAGAAACTCGTAAAGAAGATTCAGGTTAAGGGCTTCGAGGTAAAGAACCTGAAGGGCACATCAAGTTATCTCTATATTGATAGCATCATCCTCTCAAAGAACGATCCACCGATGGTTAAAATCGACCTTGAGATGAATACAGCATCAGGAATACGCCGTAAGTCTGTGAAGTTCGGCAAGGGAGATAAATTATATAGTGCCAGCGGTCTTAAACAATACGAAGGCTTCGATATAGCAGAGATTAATCCATATACAGACACCGTTACATTTCTCAATGGCATAACACTCCGCAAGGGTGAAGTCTTCGGTGATAGTAGTGAGCTGGCAATGCAGCGTGTTCAGATTCGTGAGACCATCGTTTCGCACTTTGAGAAGGAACGTGAATTGTTTGCACGAGGCATTAAGACACTTTCGCTGTTTTTTATTGACGAGGTAGCAAAATACAAGAGTTATAACGCCGAAGGAGAGACCGAGCAGGGCGTATTCTGGAAGATATTTGAGGAGGAGTATGTTAATATCCTCAATGAGAATATATCGCTATTTGACTCCGATTATCAGCAATATCTACGCCGATTCGATGTAGGCGAAATACATAATGGATACTTCTCAATCGACAAGAAGGGTCGTTCGGTAAATAGTGAAGTGAAGCGTGGTCGTGATACTTCGGACGATATATCGGCTTACGACCTTATCCTAAAGAACAAGGAGCGTCTATTGAGTTTTAATGAGCCTACACGATTCATCTTCTCACATTCAGCACTGCGTGAGGGTTGGGACAACCCAAATGTATTCCAAATCTGCACGCTCCGACACGCTAATTCGGCAACAGCCAAGCGACAGGAGGTAGGACGAGGCTTGCGTATCTGTGTGGATGCAAATGGTAATCGTATGGACTTTGAGACTCTCGGAGAGAATATCCACGAGTTGAACAAATTGACCGTGATTGCCAATGAGAGTTATAGCGACTTCGTAGGCGACTTGCAACGTGAGACCCGTGATGTGCTCCGCGACCGTCCTACAAAGGCTGATGAGGCATACTTCACAGGCAAACTCGTATTTGTGGGTGATGAAAAGCGTGCCATTACAGCAGAGGAGGCAAATTCTATCCGTGCATACCTTTGGGATAACGATTATATCGACGATAAGGGGCAGATTACAGAGCAGTATAAGACATACTTGGCAGAAGGCTGCCTCGCTCCTATGTCCAAGAAGTTGGCTCCTATGGCTGACAGCATACAGTTATTGATTCGTGCATTGTATGATGAGTCTGTGGCTATTGATTCAATGTTTGAGGATGGTAATGCTACCGTTGTCAAGGAGAATAAGTTGAACGATAACTTTGCCAAGGAGGAGTTCCAAGCACTATGGAAGGAGATTAACCACAAATACGCCTACACAGTTCATTACGATAGTCAGGAATTGGTAGAAAAGGCTGTATTGAACATAAACGCCTACCTCGAAGTTAATCAGTTGCGTTATGTAGTGGTTACGGGTGAGCAGGATAGTGTTGATGCTTTCGGTAGCACAACCTCCACCTCGAAGCGTGTAGGTGCAGTATCAACATCAACCGTTAAATATGACCTTGTAGGGGAGATTGCAAGAGGTGCAACATTGACCCGCAGGACGGTGGTAGAGATATTGAAGAAACTGAAGGGTGAGAAGTTGGCGATGTTCCAAAATAACCCAGAGGAGTTCATCCGCAATGTGGTTAAATTGATTAAGGAGCAGAAGGCTACAATGATTGTGGAGCACATATCATACAACCTTATTGAGGATGGCTATGATAGCACAATTTTTACACAAGAGAAGTCTTCTCAATCACTCAGCAAGGCATACGCTGCACAAAAGCACATTATGGACTATGTGTTCTGTGACTCGGATGGTGAACGCAAGTTTGCTTCGGCTCTTGATGGAGCATCAGAAGTATGCGTATATGCGAAGTTGCCTCGTTCATTCCAAATCCCTACGCCTGTGGGCAACTATGCTCCTGACTGGGCGATTGCTTTCAAGAAAGGTGCGGCTAAACATATCTTCTTCATTGCCGAGACCAAAGGCTCATTGGATTCAATGGAGTTGAGAGGAGTAGAGAAGGCCAAGATTGCGTGTGCCCGCAAACTCTTTAATGATGCTTCAACAAGTGATGTTCGCTATGGTGCTATATCAAACTTTGATGAGTTGCTGAATATAATACAAGGAGCATAAACTGTGTAATCTGAAAAAAAGTAAATTCAACCTTTAAATGCAATATGTTTTTTTTCTTGATGAATTCAATTGCAATTGTAGGTTGAATTCACCTTGTATAAAGCTAAACTGTGAAATGAAAACAGCCTCATTTTTTAGATGTTTTTAGTGACTTTATATAAAATGAAATAATATGAAATGGTTTAATTACGTGGCATTAATGCTAATTGTTTTATGTTCATGTTCAAATAAAAGAACATTGCTATTGCCAACAAAAGAGATTACTTTTGAATGTGATGGTTCTACCCTAAATGGTATTCCCATAGAATTAGAAGTATTTGGAATGGATTTGGTATATGTATGGGATTCATTACTTATTATAACTACAAGCGATCCCGAAGGTATGCTAAAGATATATGAAAAATCAACTTTAGAACCAATAGCTAATTTAGCTTATAGGGGTAGGGCTGAAAATGAATTTATTACATTAGGCAGTAAATCACGGCAAATGTATATGAGAAATAATGAACTAATAATTCCTTTTATTGATAACGATGTTTTAAAAGAGGTAAATATTCATCAATCAATAAAACAAGGCCGTACAGTTATTTCTTCTGTTACAGAATGTTTGCCAATACCAGATGGGTCATTCGTAATTCTTAATCAAAATGTTAACAATAGATTTGAATATGTTACATCACATCCTGATAATATAATGCCTGAAAAGATTAATCCTTCAGAATATATGTTGTTGGATATAGAAGGTGAAAAAAACAAAACAATTAAAGTGTTTAATAAAATGATGGATTGCAAAGATAAGGCAGATGTAATGTCTTATTACAATGCAACGTTGTATAAACATCCTAATCGAAATTTGGTAATTCAACCGTTCCCTTTGATGGATTATATCCTTTATTTTGATTTAGATAGAAAAAATTACTATGCTGTACATCAATCCGGCACTTTGTCTTTTGATGATTATGCACCGTCTATCACTATGGATACAAAGACGCATTTTTCAAGTTGTGTTTGCACAGAAGATTATTTTCTTATTCTCTATTTTGCAAATAGAACTGATAATAGTCAAGGCCCTGAACTTCTGGCATTTGATTGGGATGGTAATTTCATTGCAGGAAGTCGATTGTCTGATTATTGTTTAAATATAGCGTACGATTCTGCAGAGCAAAAATTGTACGGTGTTAATCCTTTCAGAGAGACTTTGTATGAATTTGATCTGAATAGTTTTATAACAAAATAATGGCTAATTTTATTATGACCAGATATATATACTTAATGTTGTTAGTGCTAATGATATGGTCTTGCAACAACAAACAAAAAGGTGTGTTATTACCTGTAGTTGAAACATCATATGAGACAACTGATTTAGATACAGTGCATGGAGTTCCTGTAATCTCAGATATAGTGGGTGCTACAAACATCTATAGCGAAGAAAGTATATTATTTGTTGAATGCCCTGATGCAACCCATCAACTTAAATTATATTCAATAAATAATAATCTAGAACCCATTGCTAACTTATGTACAAAGGGGCGTGCTAAAAATGAATTCTTTGATCCAAGAGCAGCTTGCAAACAATTTATTAAGGAGGATGGGCATACAAAACTTCTTATGTACGACAACTATTCAATTATTAAAACAATAGACATAACAGAGTCTATAAAACAGGGGAATACTATTGTTGACAAAGTAGAAGTGGCTCCCGTAAATTTAAAGCTAGGCCGTTCTGTATATCTATCGACAGGTGAATGGTTTAATCACTATGAATTACATTATGATGATCCAATAGACGGTGAATTCTATGTTCCACGTTTTACAATTGGTTTTAATAAGGAGAATAGTTTGGATAACGAAATTCCAACATTTGGTAAAGTAATGTTTATATCAGAGAAAAACAGAGGGTTGTACAATTTTGTGTATTCCGGTTCTATGCGTTTAAGTCCTGACAATAGTAAGGTAGTATTTACATTTTTCCATATGCCTTATATGTTTATATTCGATTTAAAAGAGCGTACAGGGAAAGCCTTTCATACAGAAAGTGTATTATCATTTGATAAACCTTATCCGGATATTGCAAATTCGTCAGAAATAGCTTATGGTTATGGAGATATTGATGTAACGGACAAATATATCATCTGTTTGTGTCCTGAAGGAACACAGGGCGATTACACAGACCCATCAAGAAGACCTGTAGTCAGATTTTTTAATTGGGATGGAGAATATCTGTTTGGTTTTTATGTAGATAAGAGAACATATTATATAACGTTTGATGAGAATAGTGGACTGTTATTTGGATTAGAAACAAGAGGCGGTGAAGAAAGAATTTATGAATATGATATTCAAAAATACCTCAAATAATTGCAGGTGTCTTTTAATGATACTTATTGGATTTTTAGTAAGTATATAATTTGTTAGTTGTACCTCAAGAGAGAAAAGAGATTGTAAATTAGAATTTTCTAACTATATTTGCATGTTGAACTCACCTTTTAATCAAATTTAATTATGAAATTTTATACTTTTTATTGTTTCTTACTTTTAAGCATTTTTTATTCTTGTAGCAGTAAGAATAATTCAAAATCAAATATAATAATTGAGGATACACGTAATGCCTACTATTTAGATGATATGGTTAAAGATTATTCTTTACTGACTCTAAAAGATGATTCATCTGAAGGAATGATAGGTAGGATTACTAAGATAATAATAGATGATGATTTAATCTTCCTTTCGCATGTTCCAAGTTCTAATTATGACGAATTACAACAAGTAATAGGTGTTTATGATTTTAATGGTAATTATTTACATGGAATTGGGCATAAAGGGAGGGCTTCAAATGAATATCAAGCAATAAGAGACTGGAGTATTGATATAGTAAATAAAGAAGTTCTTATATACGACTCATTTATGGATAGAATACAGAAGTATTCATACGATGGCTCTTTTAAATCTTCTATTACATTAAATGATGAAGAGATATCACGTGGTTATCAGCTTTTTTGTAGCAATAGTCGTATATATATACAGTCAATGCTACCAAATGAGTATTCAGATGATATTACGAGAATAATCAATAGTGAAGAAATAAAAAATCTAACTACTAAACGAGAAATATCAACCAATAATTTCTATATTCAAGGTATTACTCAATATTCAAGTCCGGGTAATGATACTCTTTATCATATCAGGCCATTAGACAATCTTCTTTATAAGATAGTTGATCAAGAATGTTTTACAGCAGAGGTGTTAGAGTTTATTAAAATACCTACAGTGGAAAAAATGAAAAGACTTACGATGGACGACACTGATTATCTAATGGAAATACCTACTAAATGTTTTGACACCAAGAGTTATTATATAGTTAAAACAATAGACGATGGAATTTATGCTCTTTCCAAGAGAAAAGGAAGGTGGATTCGTTACATTGAGGAAGGTATTACCTACAAAACACATCTAATCCCTAATTCAATAGTAGGTGTTACTGATGATATATTGATAGGTTATTTTACATCTAAGTATGCAAGTGATGGACTAAAATATAACAAGAATCTAACCGAAAAAGAAGATAGCATACTCAGAGCGATGGCTAAAAGTGAGAATCCAACTTTAATTTTCTATAAATTGAACTGAAACATTTAGTTGTAGGGTCAACTATTTCAAATTTTTTAGCGCAGGGGCACTGCAAGCATTTGGTGTATTGATGCGTGCTATATGTGCCACTGTGGATGCTAATATGCTTATAGAAACAGGATTTCTGTCTATCTCTGCGTGAATGCCGTTTCCATACATAATTAGGGGAATGGAAGATGCTTGCGGTGTGTAGTAGTACCGGATATCGCAATCTTCGTCTGTTATGCTCCAGCCGGGATTGACTTCTATTATCAAATCGCCGCTATAGTATGAATGTGTGGCATTTCTTTTGCGTATGGTCTGTTCGTTATGTATGCCAAAAGCAAGGTCTCGCTGTGCTATAATGCTCTTTACTCCTGTTACCTGATATAGAAAATCCACGCAACTCTCTATAATTTCGTGTAGGGCTAAATCGTTTTTATCTATAGTATTGCTGTTTATATAGATGTGGTTCAGGTGGTAGGTCTCTATGTACTTGCCATCGCCATACTTAGCCGATAAGAACAGATTTAAAAGCGCGGTGACACGTTCCATACTTACTGTGCCGTTAGGGATTCTGGTCTTGCTTAAATCCGGGGCTTGTTTGGGCTTTTGTCCTGTTGATGTAAGAAAGATAAGAGTATTGTCTAAACCTATGTTTTTTTCTACGTATTCAATAATAGATTTGATGTTCTTATCTAAACGCAGATAGATGTCCTGCTGTTCAAGTGAATAGAGTGTGGATGGTTGACCCTGATAGTTACCTGCGTAATAAGAGAGCATTAACATATCTGTGTTGTTGTCTTTGCCCATCTCTAATTCATCTATAGCGGTCAGAGCTAAATTGGTTACTCTATCGTTGGCAATAGGTGATGTGCGCAAATCCCACATATCTTTTTTCTTAAAGATGTAAGAAAATGGTTTGTAGCGTTCGTCGGCAGATTTCTGAATATATGCACCTGTGGGATATGATGGTATCCATTCAGGATGATTGTTTGTTCCGTAGTCTATGGCAGAACACCATTCGGGTATCTGATTGTAGTAGCTTGAAGAGCACCATTCGGCGTTTTCGTTCAGCCAAAGAGCATAATCGGCTTCGTGCCCGGCAGAAAAGATAACCTGCTCTTTGTCTATACCTATGGCGCAGATATGTGCATCTTCTCCGTATGTCAGATATAGTTCATCTGCCAAATTTGTGGCTAATAATCTTTTGGGAGAACATTTGTCAAAGGTGTTGGTGCCGTCGTAACTGTTATCTTCTGCAAGTGAACCTACATTCAGGGTCTTTCTGTCCATCCATCTGGAAGCTACTATGCCGTGTTGCAGTGGCGAAGCACCTGTATAGATAGATGCTGTGGCCGATGCTATATCGGCTTCGTCAAAATCGAATGTGCTGTTAGGGCGGTTATATCCGTTGTTCCACAACTCTTTTAATCCATTGTCGGAAAACAGTGGTAGTAACTTTTCATAGTATTCACTATCCAATTGATCTACCGTTATTCCAATTATAAGTTTGGGCTCTGTTTCATTTTGTACCGGTCTTATAATCTGTGCAGAAGCCGGTATGCCGAATAACACAATTATAACAGCGTAATATCTGGGGTTGAAATATTTGGCATCTCTTTTTGGTACAACATATTTAACATACAGTATTAATAGTGTGTTGCTTAAACACCGGTATGCTATAGAGGTAATGAATAGCAGAGTGGCTGTTTGAATGTGCTGTGGAATGGCCGATGACAGCACTGCGAAACTCAATGTTATTATACCGTTGCAAAGAGTAAAAGTATCTAATTGTTTTTTTCTTGCGTTTATAATGATAAATGGTATAAAAAATAGCGGAATAGGGTTGAATGGTATAATGAGATAATTGCTTCCTACGGTGGGGTGTTCCGAAAAGAAAAACAGAAATGATATTATTATACCTGCTAAACCTTGTATTCCAATAAGTACAATGTCAAACCACCAGGAGATTCTTTTTTTGTGCCAGTTGATGAGACTGATGAAAATGGTAGTTAAGAGAACAATCCACATAACCTGTGTGGGGGTAAGTATGTAATTGCCAAAAACAACTTCGTTTTGCGGATTGTTTACTACATACGCTTCAGAAACTAATGGCGTAACATTACCTGCACTGTCTGTTACGGTGGCATGGGCTAATAGTTCCATCAATTCAAGTGGGGCAAAAGCAAACTGTCTGTTGTCTATTATTGTATCGGCATCGGCACCTATTACCAAATCTGTCCCAAACGATGTCCACGGATTGACCTTATTGTATTTGTGCAGTAATTGACGGTAAGTGGTGGTAGTGTCCATTTGGGTGTATTTTATTTTTCCATCTACTGCCTCTTCTACTTTGTCTAATGCCATTGTGGCACAGTTGTTATCTAAAAAATTGTATCTGTAAACTCTGTTTTCGGGTTTTGCGTGTGTGCTAAGCAATTGGAATAATTTTTCACTCTCCGCTTTGCTTATGTTCAGGTCCTGTTGGTAAATTTTTGAACCTCGTTTTGTGTAACTGCGTTCAAAATTTTTATAGTATTCGGCTCCAAGCAGGTAATCTGTCTTTCCCAAAGTGAATCGCCAAATAAAGTTAGGCGAACTGAAATCGAAGAGCCCGTAGTTAAAAACAATGTCGTTACCTGTGGTGTGGTTGGTTACTCTTATTGCAGTATGACCATAAAGTTCATAAATGGCAGGTCCCGGCGAACACGTAAGCAAGCTTATTTGAATACTGTCACTATAGTTTTCTTGTGCTGTTGCGCATACTGATGCAACAGACAAAAACAGGCATATTATGATAGCTGAAATTCTATTTTTCATATAAAAGTATGGTTAATCTGTGCAAAATTAACCAAATCCTTGATATAATGGTGATATATTGCGTGTAATCTCCGGTTTATTGTTGCAGAACAAAAAATCTGAGTATCTTTGTCGGCGTTATGGCCTGTAAGCATTTAATAGTAGATGTGGGTAATACCCTGATGAAATGTGCTCTTTTTGACGGCGATGTGTTGCTTAAAGAGTTTTTTTGCGATGCGGAACTTCAGCCTTTGTTGGATTCTGTGTCGGGAATAGATATTTCAGGCGGCATGTGGTCTGCTGTACGTAAGTTGCCGGCATCATTAGAACAGTGGTTTGCTTGTAACGGAGTAGTCAAGTTTACTTGGCAGACTCCGGTGCCATTGAAGAATCTGTATTCCACTCCGGAAACACTTGGTATGGACCGATTGGCTGCAGCTGTGGGAGCCTGGTCTATCTGTCCGAAAAACAATATTTTGGTGATAGATATGGGGACTGCCATTACTTTTGATTTTGTCAGTGCTGAAGGCGAATATGTAGGTGGGAATATAGCACCCGGAAAGGAGTTAAGGTATAGGGCTTTAGCTGAGCATACGGGCGCTTTGCCATTGGTGCATGGAGTGGTAGATGATTTCTGCTGGGGAAATTCCACAGAGACTGCAATCCGTTCCGGAGTGATTAATGGAATACGCTCTGAAATAGATGGTTACATTAACAAAATTAAACAGAAATTTCCATTGCTTTTGGTCTTTTTAACCGGTGGGGACGCAAATATTTTTGATATAAGAGAAAAAAGTGGTATTTTTGCGGTCAAAAATCTGGTGATTACAGGTTTGGATTGCATTTATAAGTATAATGAAGTCAAAAAATAGAATAATAATATTGCTCTGCTCCATGTTGTTCGCTACAGTTCTTGTTGCTCAGAATAACATGAATTCGCCATATTCAAGATTTGGATTGGGAGTTTTGTCGGAACAGCAAGTGGGTGCTGACAGAGCTATGGGTGGAATAGGTATAGGTACGCGTGGACACAACAATATTAATTTGTTGAATCCGGCATCGTATTCTACAGTAGATACACTGTCATTCTTATTTGATTTCGGTTTCTCTTTGCAGAACGGAAATTTTTCAGAAAACGGAAAAAAGGTTAACGCAAAAAATGCTGGCCCTGATTATGTGGCTATGCAGTTTAGAGTTCAGCCAAAGATAGGCATGACATTGGCTTATATGCCATATTCCAAGGTTGGTTATGCTTTCTCTTCGAAAGAGACTATTAGAAATGATGAAGACGGTGAAATTTCTGCTACAAACATGTATGCCGGTAATGGTGGACTGGATTGTGTTATTGCAGGATTGGGCTGGAGACCTACTGAATGGATATCTGTTGGCGCTAATGCATCGTACATATATGGTAACTTGTTACATTCAGTAAAGAATTCATATTCAGATAATACTATTTACACCAGACAGAAAACCTATAAAGCAGAATTATCTGCAATAAAGTTTGATTTAGGTTTGCAGGGTACCATTAAGTTAGGTGAAAACAGTTTGGTTTTAGGTGCTACATTTGCTCCTAAGACTGAACTTAAAGGAGAATCGTTTGTATCGGATATTATAGTGAATAATGCATCGGAAGTACAGATGGCAGACACTACTGAAATAGAAGCTCCTTTTGCTCTTCCTAACGGATTTGGTTTTGGTGCATCTTTTGTAACAGAAAAACTTACTGTGGGTGCCGATGTAAGTTATCAGCAGTGGTCAAGCGTAGATCTGTTTGGTAAGAAAGATGGGCTTGATAAAATTCGTGTTTCGTTAGGCGCTATGTATCAGTATGATAAAAATAGTAAGAATATTCTTAAGAGTAGCACCTATAGAGCAGGTTTGTACTATCAGCAGCCATATTGCAAATTGGAAAATATTAAGGCTCCTACAGAATATGGATTTACTGCCGGTTTCTCTATTCCTATTGTAAACAGATATAACAATAGGTCCACAATAGATGTTTCCGGACAGTATGTCAGAATGCAACCTGAGGGCTCAATGTTGATGACAGAAAATTATTTAAGGATAAATGTCGGTATATCATTTAGTGAACGTTGGTTTGCTAAGTGGTTGGTGGAATAATTAAACCATTCCCAATGTGTGTTAGTCTAAAGAATGAAAGCACTTGAAAAATAGTAATAACGTAAAACAATGAAAATAATGAAAAAGAGTACAGTTTTATTTTTGTCGTTAATGATGACGACTGCAGCTTTCGCACAAAAAGGTGTTGAAGATGGATCACGCTATGGACACGGAGACGATAGTATTGCTTGTTTGAGAAACATCAGTATCTATACTGAGTATGTAAAAACAGAAAACTATCTGGAAGCATATAATAATGGTTGGAAAGAAGTGTTCCGAGATGCTCCTCTTGCACAGTCTTCTACATACACAAATGGTGTGAAGATTTTGCGCTGGTTATATCAGAATGAAACAGATGCAACCAAGAAGGCACAGTATTCAGCAGAATTGATGGAGGTTTACGAACAGCGTTTGAAGTATCTTGATGAATTGAACAAACTGGTTAAGAACCCAACCACAAAGGCAGAAGTAATGGGACTTTATGCTCACGATTATATTTCATACAATCCAAAACCGGAATTGCAGAAGGCATATAAGATGTTGCGTGAGGCTGTAGATTTGGGTAAAGGTGAAACAACTTATTACGTTTTGGGCGATTTGATGAGAATATCTTCTCAGAGATATAAATCAAATAAAGATACTCGTGATGATTTGTTACAAGACTATCTGGATTGTGCAAATTATATAGTAGAGGTTATTGCCGGTCTTGATAATGAAAAGATTATTGAGGCTGCAAATAAGACTAAAGATAATATCGACGCATACTTTGTGAATAGTGGTGCTGCCGATTGTGAAAGCTTGCAGGCAATATTCGCTCCAAAGGTGGAAGAGGCTAAGGATGATTTGGAATATTTAAATAAGGTGGTAAGTGTTATGAGTATGCTTGATTGTACATCATCAGAAGCTTACTTCAAGGCTGCCGAATATGCATACGCTATAGAGCCATCAGCTAAATCGGCTGCAAGCATAGGTAAGATGTATATCTCTGAAAAAAATGATTATGCTACAGCTCTTACTTTCTACGACAAGGCTATAAGCCTGGAACAGGATCCTGAAGCACTTTCTAATCTTTATTATACCGGTGCTGTTATACAGTATCAGTTGAAAGACCAGAATAAGGCAAGAACTTATTTGCGTAATGCAATTAGCAACAATGCAAATCATGGTGATGCATATATCCTTATGGCACAATTGTATGCAGCTAACTACCAATGGCACGGTGAAGATGCAATGAACCGTTGCGCTTACTATGCTGTAGTAGATAAACTGGAACAGGCTAAAAGAGTAGATCCTTCTGTTGCAGATAAAGCTAACGAATTGATTGCTTCTTACAGAAAGCACTTCCCATCAACTGAAGATCTCTTTATGTATGGTCTTAAGAAGGGTGACAAGGTAGAGATTAAGGGTTGGATTGGCGAGACAACTACAATCAGATAAATGATACTGTTGAATCCTGTATTCAAAAAAATAACAACTAATGGCACGGCAATTGCTCTATGGGCAATTGTCTTGCTGTTTTGTTTTTCATCTTGTTCAAGAGACAAAAAACAGTTTACAGGTGCGGTAACCAGCAGAGATTCCACATCGGTTTTGACAACTCGCGGTATTACATCGTTAGTATCGGAAAATGGTGTAATAAAATACAGGATAATATCTGACGAATGGATGGTATTTGATAGGATGGATCCTCCGTTTCATTCTTTTGAAAAAGGTGTTAGACTGGAAGTGTTCGATTCGCTTATGCAGGTGGGTTCTATGATAAAAGCCGATACAGCATATTTCTTTACGGAAACAGAACAGTGGAAACTTATTGGTAATGTTCATGCTGAAAATGTAGATGGGGAACTTTTTGATACTCAGCTACTTTTTTGGGATCAGCGAAAACGTAATGTCTATTCAGACAGTACAATAAGAATACAGCAGGATAATCAGATTATTATAGGTAAAGGGTTTGAATCGAACCAGGATTTTACAAAATACACAATACGTAAAACAGAAGGTGTAATACCGGTTAAGGAATGAGTCATACAGTACTGATATTGATAATAGCATTGTGCTTTTCGGCTTTGTTTTCGGGGCTGGAAATAGCATTTGTGTCGTCCGATAAGTTGCGTTTTGAAATGGATGTGGAACGCAATACTTTTAGTTCGAAGATTCTGAAACGCTTTTTTCATAAACCCAACATATATATATCTACAATGTTGGTTGGCAATAACATTGCTCTTGTAATATACAGTACAATGATGGCTGTAGTGATAGAGAGCATTATACCTGAAGGGCTTATATCAAATGAATTTGTTCTGGTGTTGATAGAGACTTTTATATCTACATTGATAGTAATTGTAGTGGGTGAATTTCTGCCTAAGACAATCTTTAGAATAAATTCAAATGCCACTCTGAATTTATTTGCATTGCCGTTGTTTTTAATATACATACTGCTATATCCAATATCGTTATTTACAACTTGGCTGTCAAGACTTATATTGAGAGTATTTGGAGTTAAAATAAATGACGAAAGTGCAGATAAAGCTTTCTCTAAGATAGATTTGGATTATTTCCTACAGTCCGGATTGTCAGATACCAATAGTAGTTCTGAACATGAACCGGAGGTGCGTATTTTCCAAAATGTTCTTGACTTTTCAAGTGTAAAAATTAGAGATTGTATGGTTCCAAGAAACGAAATATGTGCTGTAGAAAAGAATGCATCGCTGGTGGAACTAAAAGAGCAATTTGTAGAGACCGGCTACTCCAAAATAATTGTGTATGATACCGATTTGGACCATATAATTGGATATGTTCACTCTTCTGAATTATTCAGGCATAAAGATAAATGGCAGGAGCATATTCATACCATGCCGTTTGTACCGGAAACTCTGATGGCCCAAAAGCTGATGAAACAGTTTATGACCAGAAAAAAGAGTCTGGCAGTTGTTGTGGATGAATTTGGAGGTACATCGGGAATAGTTTCGCTTGAAGATATTGTGGAAGAGATTTTGGGTGAAATTGAGGATGAACACGATGTAAGTTCCTTGGTTTCTAAAGAGACAGAAGACGGTTATATATTTTCGGGAAGGATAGAGATAGAGCATGCAAATAACAGATTTGCTCTGGATTTGCCGGAGTCTGATGAATATATGACTATTGGAGGCTTGATACTGCACTATGCAAAAGGGTTCCCAAAGGTTAACGATAAGGTGCAAGTAGAAGGTTATTCTTTTAGAATTTTAAAGATGGGCCAGACGAAAATTGAGTTAGTGGAACTTTCTAAATCAAAATAATATGCATATTTTTAGGTATATGCAGACAATTTTACTAACTTTGTGCGCCTTGAACCAAAATGGTTTGTGGATAATGGAATAAAAACAAAAAAATAATAATAAAATGGCAACATTACAAAAAATCAGAAACAGAGGTCCTCTGTTGCTTATCGTGATTGGCCTTGCACTTTTGGCCTTCATTCTTGGTGATGTATGGAGACTAACCCAACCAAATATGGGTGTGCCTTCAGTTGGTAGCATTAACGGAAAGAATGTAGATGCTCAAGAGTATCAGGCTGAAGTTGAAAAGTATGCGGAAATTGTAAAATTTTCAATGGGCATGCAGAATTTGTCTGAAACAGAATATGCAGCTGTAAAAGACGAAGTGTGGAACAATATGGTTCGCAAGAGCCTTATAGAAAAACAGGCAAACGCAATAGGTCTGACAGTTACAGACGAAGAATTGCAGTATGTAATTGAAACCGGTTCATCACCACTGTTGGCAAGTACTCCATTTGGTAATGAAATGACCGGCGAATTCGATGTAGATTATCTGCGTTCATTCTTAAGCAGCTATGATGAGATAGACCGTACTACAGTACCTGCTGAGTATCTTGATTATTACGATAACTTGTACAATTTCTGGTTGTATTTGGAAGATAACATCAAGTTTGATCTACTTGCTTCAAAATATATGTCAATAGTAGAGAACAGTATTATTTCAAACCCAGTGTCACAGAAGAATTCATACGAAGCTCGTATGAAGAGAGCTGATATCCAGTTGGCAGCACTTCCTTATAGCTCTGTAGATGATTCTGAAATTACTGTTACAAAGGCTGACATCAAAAAGTTGTATGATGAACGTAAGGAGATGCTTTATCAGATAGCAGAAAGCCGTGATTTACTTTACATAGATTATGAAATACTACCAAGTCAGGCTGATCGCGATGCACTTCTTGCTGAGGTTACAGAATTGACAGAGCAGCTTAAAGAGACAGAAACTGATTATGCTGCATTTGTTCGTGTAGCTGCTTCTTCTGAATTGTTTAGCGAAGTTGCAAAGACTGTAAATGCTCTTCCTGCAGACGTAGTAGCAAGACTTGATTCAGTAAAAATAGGCGAAGTATTTGGCCCATATTACAATGCATCTGATGATTCTTACAATGCATTCAAAGTGTTGTCAGAGGTAGAAGCATTTGATTCAATATCATATTCACAGATTCAGGTGGTAGCAGAATCAGAAGAAGAGACTGCAAGAATTGCAGACAGCATTGTTGATGCTCTAAAGAAGGGTGCCGACTTTGTTGAATTGGCTCAGAAATATGGTCAGACAGGTGAATCACAGTGGTTGGCATCTGCCGATTACGAAGCAGCAACTTATTCAGGCGATAATGCTCTTTATTTGAATACACTTAATTCAATGAAGAAGGGAGAAGTTAAGAATTTGGCTGTTTCAGGTGGTAGCATCATTATAAAGGTGTTCGACCAGAAGAACAAGGTAAGCAAATATAATACTGTTATTGTAAAGCGCGAAAATCAGTTCAGCGCTGAGACAAGCGATGATGCTTATAACAAGTTGAGCCAGTTTGTTGCTTTAAACAACAATATTGATTCACTTAAAGCTAATGCAGAAGCTGCAGGTTTCAGACTTTTGTCTTCACCTAACACAAACGGTGCAAGTTACTATATTGGTAGCGTTCTTAATTCACACGAGGCATTCCGTTGGGCATTCGAAGCAGAAGAAGATGCTGTTTCTACCATCTACGAAGCAGGCGATGCAAACAATCATCTGTTAGTAGTTGCAGTTGATGCAATTCACGATAAGGGTTATCGTCCATTGGAAGATGTACAGACTACATTAACTCTTGAAGCAGCTACAGAAAAGAAAGCTGAAATTCTTATGAAGAAATTTGCTGCTGCTAACAGCTTTGCTGAAGCTCTTGCAATTGAGGGTGTTAAGACTGATACAATCCAGTTTGTGAACTTCTCAACTCCTGCATTTGTATCATTGACATACGCTAATGAAATGAATCTTGGTGCATCTGTAATGAATTTACAGCGTGAAGAGATGAGTGCTCCTATTAAAGGTGAAGGCGGTGTTTATGTAGCTCAGAAGGTTTCTCCTGATTCATATTCAGTAGAATTTGATGCAGAGACAGAAAGTGCACGTCTGCAGTCAATGGATATTAGCTCTATTGCAAATCAGATTATGCAGCAGCTCTATATGGATGCTGATGTAGAAGATGTAAGATATAGAATGTTCTAATAGAACAGTTTGAAATAAGAATCGGCTTGATGAAAATTCATCAGGCCGATCTCTTTTTATATATGGTTGATGTTGGTTGCAAAATAAATCTGCCCGATTGATTTTTGATTTCAATCGGGCAGTATTATAGGATCTGTAATCTCCTGTTTTTAGTTGTTTTCCGGGCGAAGCTGACGTACAACTGCACCTGCTCTCCACATTTCGCTTTCGCGTAGAGCCTTAAGTTCTTCTTCCAAACCTACACGGTAATCAGGTTTTGAATTTGCATCGATAGAGATCTGAGCTTCGTTACCTGTTTTTACACTGTTGTATAGTTTTTCTACAACCGGTTTGATAGCATCGTGGAAAGGACCCATCCAGTCAAGAGCACCACGCTGTGCTGTTGTTGAACAGTTTGCATACATCCAGTCCATACCCTTCTGTGCAAACAGAGGCATTAATGACTGTGTAAGTTCTTCACAAGTTTCGTTGAATGCTTCAGAAGGAGTATGTCCGTTTTCACGCAATACTTCGTACTGTGCCAAAAGCAAACCCTGAATAGCACCCATCAATGAACCACGTTCACCTGTCAAATCGGAAGTAGCTTCGCGCTGGAATGTGGTTTCGAACATATAACCTGAACCAATACCAATACCGAATGCCAATACCTTATCTAATGCTTTACCGGAAGCGTCCTGATATACAGCGTATGAACTATTCAGACCGCGACCTTCCAGGAACATTGTACGCAATGATGTACCTGAACCTTTAGGAGCTACCAAAATAACGTCAATATCTGTTGGTGGAACTACACCTGTGCGATCGTTCCATGTGATAGCGAAACCGTGTGAGAAGTATAGAGTTTTGCCGGCAGTCAAATGAGGTTTGATTGTTGGCCATAACTGCATCTGTGCTGCATCTGAAAGAAGCATACAGATGATAGTACCTTTTGCGGCAGCCTCTTCTATAGAGAAGAGAGTTTTACCTGGAACCCAACCATCGGCAATAGCCTTTTCGTATGTTTTACCTTCGCGCTGTCCTACAATTACATTGAAACCGTTGTCGCGCAAGTTGCAAGCCTGACCCGGGCCCTGAACGCCATAACCTATAACTGCAATAGTTTCGTCCTTAAGAATCTCGCGTGCTTTTTCCAGCGGGAATTCTTCACGTGTCATAACCTCTTCTATGACACCTCCAAAATTCAATTTTGCCATAATCTTTATAATTTATGTTTGATAATTATTTGCAATACTTTTCTTTTATTTTCTCTAAATATTCGTTTACGTGCTCTATCCTGGCTCTGGTTATTGCAATTCTACCTGAACTTACAAATTGTAGCAGTCCGCCCTCTTTTGATAGTTCTTTGTTTAGTGCAATAATATCTTCTGTCTTACCTGTCTTCTCAACTACAGAATAGGTTGAATTTACCTCTATAATATCTGCATTGTATTTGCGGATAATCTTTGACATAGCAGGATTATTCATTAAAACAGATGTGGTAACTTTGTATAGAGCAACTTCCTGCATAAAGATTTCGTCGTCAGTAAAGTATTTACATTGCAATACATCTACCTTCTTTTCAATCTGTCCTGCAATTTTATCTATTGTATCTCTGTCTGAATAAGCAGTGATAGTATATCTGTGTACACCCTCTATAGATGATGCTGAAACGTTGAGGCTCTCAATGTTTACCTGTCTGCGTGTAAAAGCAGCAGTAACCTGGCTCAGCAAACCCACCATGTTTTCTGAGTGAACAATCAGTGTATATAAATTGGTCTTGTTTTCCATAATTGCTGTTTTTAACCTAAACGTACTTCATCTACTGCACAACCCAATGCAACCATTGGCCAAACATTCTCTTCGTTCTGGCAACCTATCTCTAAAATGAAAGCTCCTTCAGAGTTAAGCATTTCGTTGATTGCTTCGCCCAATTCTTCTCTTTCTGTAACACGACGGCTGTTAATACCGTATGCTTCTGCTATCTTCATATAATCAGGGTTTGCCATTACGGTGCAGGAATAACGTCTGTTAAAGAATAGCTCTTGCCACTGTCTTACATTACCTAAATAGTTGTTGTTTAATAAGACTATTTTTACAGGTATATCAGACTGCATAATGGTTCCCAGTTCCTGTATGTTCATCTGCAAACCGCCATCGCCTGTAAACAGTATGATAGGGCGTTCCGGTGCTCCAAATGTAGCACCCATAGCAGCCGGCAGGCCGAATCCCATAGTGCCAAGTCCGCCCGATGTTATTATACTGCGCGGATGGTTGTATTTGAAATATCTGGATGAGAACATCTGGTTTTGTCCAACATCGGTTACCAAAACTGCGTTGTCGGCAGCTCTTTCACTAACGGCATTAACCACTTCTCCCATTTTAAGCGGACCTTCTTCTGGGAATAGGGCAGGTTTTATAACCTTGTCGTATTCTTCCTGTTTGTAAGGTTCAAAACTCTTAATCCATTCAGTATGGCTATTTTTGTTAATGCGTGATGTTATCATTGCAAGTGTCTGCTTGCAATCTCCTAAAACGGTAACATCGCATTTTACATTCTTATTGAATTCAGACTTGTCTATGTCCAAATGGATAATCTTTGCCTGTTTTGCATATTTATCCAAAACACCGGTTACTCGATCGTCAAAACGCATACCAATGGCAATAAGCAGGTCGCATTTGTTTGTCTGAACATTTGGTGCCAGGTTTCCGTGCATACCTAACATTCCCATATTGAGAGGGTGTGATGTAGGTAATGCTGATAAACCTAATAGTGTTCTTGCTGCCGGAATGTCTGCCTTTTCCAGGAATTTGGTAAGTTCGTTGTGAGCTTTTCCCAATTCAACTCCCTGACCTACAAGAGCAAATGGTTTTGTGGCTGTGTTAATAAGATGTGCAGCCTCTTCTATTTCGTTCATGTTTATGTCCGGATCCGGTACATAACTACGGATGAACTCAATGTTTTCAGGCTTGAAATCTACCATGCTGGTTTGTGCATTTTTGGTAAAGTCAAGCACCACAGGTCCCGGGCGTCCGGAACGTGCTATATAGAAAGCTCTGGCAACTGCCCAAGCTATATCTTCTGCTCTTCTAATTTGATAACTCCATTTGGTGATAGGTTGAGTTACGCCTACCAAGTCTATCTCTTGGAATGCGTCTGTACCCAATGCAGAGACGGCTACCTGACCGGCGATGACGACGATAGGGGTACTATCGAGCATTGCATCACTGATACCTGTAATGGTATTTGTAGCTCCCGGTCCACTGGTAACTATGCATACACCGGTTTTGCCCGATACTCTTGCATAACCTTGGGCAGCATGTGTTGCTCCCTGCTCGTGTCTTACCAAAATCTGTTTCAAGTCAGAGCGATGGTCATACAAGGCATCATATACCGGCATAATGGTACCTCCGGGATAAGCAAAAATCGTATCTACACTTTCGTGTAATAACGCTTGCATTAAAGCCTCTGAACCTTTAATCATTTTCTTTATTAGTTTTATTCAACAATTCTAACGCCACCTTTATCGGCAGAACTTACCATATTAGCGTATGCCTTCAAACTTTTTGGCACAACTCTTGTTCTTGTGAGCGGTCTCATTGGACGATCGGATAGTTCCTGGTCCGATAATTTAACGTTAATACTTCTGTTTGGTATATCTATTTCAATAATATCTCCGTCTATAATTTTACCTATGTTGCCTCCTGATGCGGCTTCCGGCGAAATATGTCCTATGCTCAGTCCGGATGTACCACCGCTGAAACGTCCGTCTGTTATCAGTGCGCACTCCTTTCCCAAATGTTTGGATTTAATATAAGAGGTGGGGTAGAGCATCTCTTGCATACCCGGGCCACCTTTAGGACCTTCGTGAGTAATTACTACAACGTCGCCCGATACTACTTTCCCACCTAAAATGCCCTCTACTGCATCTTCTTGTGAATCGAATACCTTTGCAGGTCCTGTAAACTTCCAGATGCTTTCATCAACTCCGGCAGTTTTAACTACGCAACCATCTATTGCAATATTACCTTTTAAAATGGCCAAGCCGCCATCTTTTGAGTAGGCATTTTCCAGACTGCGAATACAACCGGTAGCTCTGTCGGTATCTAATGTATCGTAATTGCAGTTCTGTGAACCCATTGCAATGTTGAATTTGCGTGCAGGGGCACTGCTGTATATCCTTTTTGCTTCTGAATCTATGCTCTCCTGACAGATATTGTATCTGTTTACAAGTTCTCCGTAAGATAAGCCGCAAACATTCATAGCTGTTGTGTCTATAAGATTGCCTTTTGATAGTTCAAACAGGATGTTCTGAATACCACCGGCACGATTAACATCTTGAATATGGTACTTCTGTGTGTTAGGAGCAACTTTGCACAGACATGGTACTTTACGCGACAAACGGTCTATATCGTCCATCTTGAAATCTACGCCTGCTTCGTTTGCAACCGCCAGAAGATGCAGAATGGTATTTGTAGATCCTCCCATTGCAATGTCTAAGGTCATGGCATTTTCGAATGCCGATTTTTTTGCAATGTTTAGAGGTAACAGAGAATCGTCGCCCTCTTCATAATATTTCAAGGCGTTCTTAACAATCAGTCTTGCAGCTTCTTTGAACAACTCTGTTCTGTTGGCGTGTGTAGCCAATATGGTTCCGTTGCCGGGTAATGAGAAACCGAGAGCCTCTGTTAAACAGTTCATTGAATTTGCGGTGAACATACCGGAACAGCAACCACAGCCCGGACAAGCGTGTCTTTCAATAGATTCTACATCGTCATCGCTTATTGTTGGATCGGCCGATTTAATCATTGCGTCAATTAAATCCAAATGCTGATTGTTCCATTCGCCTGCTTCCATTGGTCCGCCACTTACAAATACTGTAGGTATATTAAGGCGCATGGTAGCCATAAGCATACCCGGAGTAATTTTGTCACAATTGCTTATGCACACTAATGCATCGGCTTTGTGGGCATTTACCATATATTCTACACTATCTGCAATTATGTCACGTGATGGCAGTGAGTATAGCATACCATCGTGTCCCATTGCTATGCCGTCATCTATGGCAATAGTATTGAATTCCGCAGCAAAACAACCCAATTTCTCAATCTCAGCTTTTACTATCTGGCCTATTTCGTGTAGATGTGTATGGCCGGGAACAAATTGGGTAAACGAATTGGCTATGGCAATAATAGGGCGTCCCATCTGCTCACGTTTCATTCCGTTTGCAACCCATAACGCTCTTGCTCCTGCCATTCTTCTGCCAACTGTACTCTGTTCGCTTCTCAATGGAATTTTCATATTTTTATTATTTTTGTATTTATATTCATTAAAAAAGCCCTTCTCTTGTGGGAGAAAGGCTTATATCTCAATTGGATTAGGCAAATTTCTCCCTTAACGCGCCGGACAGATGACCACCACGTAAACAGAATTGATACCGAGAGCTATTTGTCTATTCATACTTTGTTCTAATTTTCCGCAAAGATACTCCTTTTTATTTATATAACAAACAAAGAGTCTCTATCTTTTGTCTTGTTAAATGAAAAAATATTCAAATCTGAATGTATAAGAATGAAAAATGTTGGCTCTTTTGTAGGTGCTTAGGAATAAATTTTCAGGTAATTATGTTTTTATTCATCAGTTTGTGCTAATTTTGTAAACTAATACGGTGTAGTGTGGCATACTTTTTGCTTTTACATCGGAAAATATGTTGTAAATTAAAAACAAACTATATAATGGGTTTTAACGAATTTATAAGCAAACTATTCGGAAATAAGGCTGCAAGAGATATGAAAGAGATACAGCCTTGGGTGGAAAAGGTTAAGAAGGCGTATTCTCAATATGAATCTATGTCTAATGACGAACTGCGCGAAAAAGTACAGGAAATCAGAAGAAAAGTTCAGGATTTTGTAATTCCTGAACAGAAACGCATAGATGAATTAAAAGCAAAGGTAGAAGAGACAGAAATAGAAGAACGCGCAGATCTGTTTGCTCAAATAGATAAACTGGAAAAAGAGAAGATGGATCGTTACGAGGTGGTTTTAGACGAAGTCCTTCCCGATGTTTTCTCAATAATCAAAGAGACTGCAAAGCGTTTTACAAATAATGAAGAGATAGTAGTTACTGCAACCGATTTTGACCGTTATCTGGCTACTACAAAAGACTTTGTACGCATAGAAGACGATAAAGCTATATGGCAGAATCATTGGGTAGCCGGTGGTAATGAAACCATCTGGAATATGATTCATTACGATGTTCAGTTGTTTGGTGGTGTAGTGCTTCATAAGGGTAAGATTGCAGAAATGGCTACCGGTGAAGGTAAAACTTTGGTGGCTACATTGCCGGTGTTCCTAAATGCGTTGACTGGTAACGGTGTTCATGTGGTTACAGTGAACGACTATTTGGCAAAACGTGATGCTGAATGGATGGGACCACTTTACATGTTCCATGGTTTAAAGGTAGATTGTATAGATAAACATCAGCCAAACTCAGAAGCACGTAGAAATGCGTATCGTGCCGATATTACATTTGGTACAAACAATGAATTTGGTTTTGACTATCTGCGTGACAATATGGCATCACGTCCTGACGAACTTGTTCAGCGTGGGCATAATTATGCAATTGTGGACGAGGTCGATTCAGTGTTGATAGACGATGCTCGTACACCTCTTATAATATCAGGTCCTGTACCAAAGGGAGAAGACCAGCAGTTTGAACAGTTGCGTCCTCAGGTAGAGCAACTTTTTGAGGCTCAGAAGAGACTTGCTACACAGTTCTTGGCAGAAGCCAGAAAGAAGGTAATGTCAGATAATCAGGACGAAGTTGCAGAAGGTTTCTTGTCACTGTTCCGTAGTTTTAAGGCTCTTCCAAAAAATAAGGCTCTTATAAAATTCTTAAGCGAACCAGGCATTAAGGTGGGTATGCAAAAGACTGAAGAGATCTATATGGAGCAACAGAACAAACGTATGCCCGAAGCTGTAGAGCCGCTTTACTTTGTGATTGATGAAAAATTGAATAGTGTAGATTTGACCGATAGAGGTATAGAACTGATAAGTGGAACACAACAGGAGGCCGATTTCTTTGTTCTCCCTGATATTGCTTCGCAGCTTTCTGAACTTGAGAGTCAGGAATTGAGCAATGAAGAGAGACTGGCTAAAAAGGATGAACTGCTTACAAACTATGCTGTAAAGAGTGAACGTATTCACACTATTAACCAGCTTCTGAAAGCATACGCAATGTTCGAAAAGGATGTTGAGTATATTGTAACAGAAGATGGTCAGGTAAAGATTGTAGATGAACAGACCGGACGTATAATGGAAGGTCGTAGATATAGCGATGGTTTGCATCAGGCTATTGAAGCAAAGGAACGTGTAAAGGTTCAGGCTGCCA
>CALEFD010000075.1 GCA_937876995.1 uncultured Bacteroidales bacterium
TAATATTTTTCAATTCATCCATTGTAATAGGATATGTTGTTGCCATAGCCTCCAATGATGGATCCTGGAATATTACGTATGGTGGCAGTTCCAACTGTTTAGACAGTTTCTTTCGTAAATCTTTCAGCATTGAATAGAGTTCCGGATCTACTGCAAACGAACCGCCTCCACGCATTGGTCCTTCTGCCTCTTCTTCTTCAAAATCGTTATCTTCCACTATCTGGAAAGATTTTGGATGTGCCATAAAATCCTTACCGGCCTTTGTTATCTTCAGAAGACCATAATTTTCCACATCCTTTACTATATATCCTGCAATAAGAGCCTGACGTATAACTGCATTCCAAGTTTTATCCGATTCATCCTGTCCTGAACCAAAAACTTCCAAATCGTCATGACGATGATCCTGAATTATTGATGTCTCTTTACCCATCAACACATCCACGATATAGTCCGATTTAAAATTCTCCTTAACGGCTTGAATTGTTTCCAATACCGTTTCTAAAAGTTCTTTTGCTTCCACCTTCTTCTTAGGATTCAAACAATTATCACAATTTCCACAATTATTCACTTCGTATGTTTCACCAAAATAGTGAAGCAACATTTTTCTTCTACATACAGACGATTCGCAATATGCTGTTGTTTCCTGTAGAAGTTGACGGCCGATATCCTGTTCTGCCAAAGGTTTTCCTTCCAGGAACTTTTCCAGTTTCTGAACATCTTTGGTATGATAGAACGCAATACACTGACCTTCGCCACCATCACGTCCTGCACGTCCTGTCTCCTGATAGTAACCCTCTAAACTCTTTGGAATATCATAGTGAATCACATAACGCACGTCGGGTTTATCAATACCCATTCCAAAGGCGATGGTTGCTACAATAACATCTACCTTTTCCATTATAAAGGCATCTTGTGCAGCTGAACGTGTAGCAGCTTCCATTCCTGCATGATATGCCAAAGCAGGAATATCATTAGCCTGCAATATACTTGCCAGATCTTCTACCATCTTTCTTGAAAGACAATAGATTATACCGGATTTACCTGCATTAGCCTTAATAAAGCGTATTATATCTTTATCTACATTCTTTGTCTTAGGACGTATTTCATAGTAGAGGTTTGCTCTGTTAAACGAATGAGTAAACTCCTTTGCCGCTACAATACCCAAATTCTTCTTGATATCATCACGTACCTTGTTGGTAGCTGTAGCAGTCAGTGCTATGATAGGAGCAACACCAATGTGTTTTACCATATCTCTGATTTTTCTATATTCAGGACGGAAATCGTGTCCCCATTCCGATATACAGTGCGCTTCATCTACCGCATAGAATGATATTTTTATCTGCTTTAGAAACTCTATGTTATCTTCCTTAGTCAGTGATTCGGGTGCTACATACAGCAATTTGGTTTTACCACTTAACACATCGGCCTTAACCTGATCTATTGCAGCCTTATTGAGAGAAGAATTTATAAAGTGGGCAATACCATCTTCCTCGCCCATATTACGCATAGCATCTACCTGATTCTTCATCAGGGCTATCAAGGGCGAGATTACAATTGCCGTTCCCTCCATTATCAAAGCGGGTAACTGATAGCATAACGACTTACCACCGCCTGTAGGCATAAGAACGAATGTATCGTTACCGGCCAAAAGGTTGTGTATAATTGCTTCCTGTTCACCTTTGAATGTATCAAATCCAAAATGGACTTTCAGCACTTCTGCCAAATTAATCTCTTTTCCTTGCATATATCTCAATATTACCTATACAATTAGCTATTCAATCTGGTTACGATTGAATAACAAAGTTAAGTACAAGTAAATCAAACTTGCAAACTTTTTTTCAAAAAAATACGCTAATAAATCAAGCTAACTATAAAATAGGGTTATTATTTGCCTATACGCCCTCTAAAAAGGTTCCCTGATTCTTTGAAAACTGCTTTTCTGCATATTCCAAAGAGACCTCCAAACTCTTTTTCCTTGTAGATGGAGTTTCAAACATTGCCTCCATCATTATAGTTTCAACAATAGATCTCAATCCGCGTGCGCCTAATTTGAATTCCACAGCTTTATCTACTATAAAATCCAATACCTCCGGTTTGAACGACAATTTAACACCATCCAGCTCAAACAGTTTTACATATTGGTTTACAATAGAATTTTTAGGCTCTGTCAGAATCTTGCGCAATGCCTCTTTATCCAACGGTTCCAGATAAGACACAATAGGCAGACGACCAATTATTTCAGGTATAAGTCCGAACGATTTCAAATCTTGCGGCGATATATACTGCAACAAATTATTCAAATCAACTTTCTGACGTTTCTGCTGATTATCAAAACCCACCACCTGAGTATTCATTCTGCTTGCTATCTTGCGTTCAATGCCGTCAAAAGCGCCACCACATATAAACAGGATATTTTTGGTATCTACCTGAATAAATTTCTGTTCAGGATGTTTACGACCACCCTGTGGCGGAACATTTACAACAGAACCCTCCAACAATTTCAAAAGTCCCTGCTGAACACCTTCACCACTTACATCGCGAGTTATTGACGGATTATCGCCCTTACGTGCTATTTTATCTATTTCATCAATAAAGACTATACCACGCTGAGCCGCCTCTACATCATAATCAGCAACCTGAAGCAAACGAGTTAGAATACTTTCTATATCTTCGCCCACATAACCTGCTTCGGTCAGCACTGTTGCATCAACTATAGTAAAAGGAACCTTAAGCAAACGAGCAATAGTTTTTGCCAACAGAGTTTTTCCTGTACCTGTTCTACCTACCAAAATAATGTTACTTTTCTCTATATCTACATCGCTGGTGGTATTATTTGCCACACGTTTGTAGTGGTTATAGACAGCTACAGAAAGATACCTTTTTGCAGTATCCTGACCTATAACATAATCGTCCAGAAAAGCCTTTATCTCTTTAGGTTTAGGTATATCCTGCATATTAAAATTTGCAGGTTTCTTAGAAGAACTTTGTTCACGAATTATCTCGTATGCACTCTGTGCACAATCATTACATATAAAACCGTATAATCCGCCTAACAATAAACCAACTTCGTCTTCTAAGCGGCCACAAAAGCTACACTGTTTATGTTGTTCCCTTTTTGCCATCTGTTAAACTCGTTTGGACAATACAGCATCAATCATTCCATACTCTTTAGCTTCGTCAGCTGTCATCCAGTAATCTCTATCACTGTCTGCCCAAACCTTTTCGAATGGAGTATGGGAATGATCCGATATGATTGTGTACAACTCTTTCTTGTACTTCTGAATCTCTCTTGCTGTTATTTCAATATCACTGGCCTGTCCCTGAACACCGCCAAGAGGCTGATGTATCATTACTCGGCTATGAGGCAAAGCAAAACGCTTACCTTCATGGCCTGCCACCAACAGTACCGCAGCCATACTTGCTGCAATACCTGTACAGATGGTGGTAACATTGCTTTGGATAAACTGCATAGTATCATAAATACCCAAACCCGATGTTACAGAACCACCTGGTGAATTGATATAGATTGATATATCTTTCGATGAATCCACTGAATCCAGATAAAGCAACTGCGCCTGAATAGTATTAGCTGTATAATCATTTATCTCTGTACCCAAAAAGATAATTCTATCCATCATAAGGCGCGAGAACACATCCATCTGAGTCACATTTAGGGTACGCTCTTCCAAAATATATGGATTCATATACTGCTGCGACTGGGATTTGATTACATCATCCAATACCTGGCTATTCAAGCCAACGTGCTTTACTGCATATTTGCGAAAATCATCTTTCATATCAATTTATTTTACTTGTTATTTTGTTTCTGTAGCAGGTTCAAACATCTTGTTGAACTCTTCTACGGTAACCTTCTTTTTCTTCAACTTAACCTGTCCCTTAACAGCTGCTGCAAGTTTTGTTTCAATAGCACGATTAACCAAACCATCTACGGTTTCGCGCTTCTTCAACATCTCTTTTGCATAGTTATCAAGCAGTTCATCAGGAATATTCATCATACCGTACTGAGCGAACTGAGCCTTTGTAGCTTCGCGAGCCTGATTCAATACATCCTCATCTTCCACCTTGATAGAGTTCTGCTCTACAAGTTTTTCCTGAATTAGATGCCAGGTAAGTTCTGTCAAGCTCTTTTCAAAGTTCTCTTCTACACTTGCTTCACTACCCTCTTTAGCATTTGCAAGCATAATGCGTTTCAGCAGTTCATCAGCATATTCCAGTTTGCCCACCTTTTCCATAAGGTATGAACGCAAATCAAGCATAAACTTGTAGTCGCTGTCCGGCAAATAACTCTTTTCCAAAGATTCAGCTACCTTTGAACGGAATTCATCAAGACTCTTTACAGTATCCTTTCCAAATACCTGATCAGATATCTCCTGTGTCAGTTCACCCTCTACAAAACGGGTTATTTCCTGAATGGTATATGAGAAATCTGAATCCAGATTTTCAACATCTTCTTTATTCATCTTAAGAAGTGCAGCTACCTCCACAGCATTGTCGTTATGTGCTTTTTTAGGATTGAATACTACTGCATCACCCTTCTTTGCACCGTTAAACAGAGCTTTCTGATCTTCGTTCTTTAGATATAGAGGCATCAAAGTAGCATCTTCTACCACAATACCACCCTCTTTAACATTGCCATCTGCATCAAGTTCCTGCAACTGGCCTTTCAGAAGGTCATTGTCCTGATATTCGTCAAATTGTTCATATTTACCATTCTGTTGAGCATAAGCTTTCACCTGCTTGTCAACCATTTCGTCGGTAATCTTAATTTCGTAGTAAGGAATTGTGTCATCTTTAGATACTGCTACTTCAAATTTTGGTGAAAGAGCAATATCAAAATAGAAAGTCAAATTATCATCGTCTATATTCAAAGAACCACCCTTTTCTTCGTTTGAAAGAGGTTCGCCCAACATATCAATCTTATTTTCCTTAATATAGCCAAACAACTTTTCCTGAAGCAGTTTGTTAACTTCTTCTGCTTTTACGCTCTTTCCGTACATTTTACGGATAAGATTCATAGGCACCATACCCGGACGGAAACCAGGCATATTTGCCTTCTTACTGTAGTTTTTTAAAGCTTTTTCTACGTTCTCTGAATAGTCAGCTTTCTCCAGCTGAATTGTGAGCAGGCCCTGTACCTGGCTTACATTTTCAAATGAAATATTCATTCCTTTTTATAATTGTTTAAGTTACTATTTTCACACAATAATTGCGCTCTAAACGAGCCATCCAATTATTAAGGTGCAAAATTAGTTCATAAATTGCAAACCACAAAAAAATAGTCAACTATTTCCCTATGTTTCGCAAATAACCCACCTTACAGTATTTTCTCAAATTACTTAAGGAATCCTTTATTCATTTGTATTTTGCAAACAACAGGATTATCGTCTGCCTGTGCGTTTTTCAATCTATTGAATGTACTATATTTGGACGGAACATTATCAAAATATTCTACCGGGGATTGAGCACGTCTGGTCTGATAAAAATACTTTCCATCGGAATATGTAGGAGAAAGTCTAGGCACTAATTTATATTCCAGTTGCCAGTTCAATCTATTAAAATCAAAAACTTTGTCGTTTTTCAGATTTACAACAGCCAGCCTCATTTCATTTCCTATAGTATAACCGAAAGTAAAATATCCATCTGCCACAAATGGGAATTGATAAAATTCAGCCATACCTTTATAATTTCTATAATCCAGTTTACCGGTAAATCTCTCCACCGGCATAGCTTTATTACCCATATCGTACTTTAAAAAAGGAAGTATCTCTCCATTTTGGAATTTGTAGAAGAGACCGGCAAATGGTTCAACCAACATTAAACTACCATTGGCATAGCAGAGATTTCCTTCTGTAGATGGGTTTATGTTATTTTCGTATATAAGTCTCTTTTCCGATAAATCTTTCAACTGATAGCTATAGAATTTAATACCATCTATCCAGTTAAAACAATAAACATAGCCATCAACAACAAAAGCCTTATAATGCGGTTCATCAAACTCCTTTTTCTCTATAAATTTTCCTGTAGATAATTCGTATGAATAAAGAGCACGTTGGTCACACACATAGACCACATTACCGCTATAACTTATAGATGTAAAGTTGTTATATTCACCATGTCCACGTCCTTTACGGCCTATATCATGCAGATATTTACCATCTGCATCAAAGCACTTTACGGTCATATCGTCTGAAACTACTATATAATCTTCTGTAACTATCAGTTGCTCTATATCGCCCAAAAGAGATGCTTGAGTAGTTTCAAGGGGTATAAATTCTACAGAGCTAACCATGTCACTATACTGAGGTGATGAATTATTCTCCTCAAACGCCGCAGGAATAACTTTAACCTCTTCCAGGGTTTCTTCCATACAACCCAACGCCAGCACACACAATGCTAAACCCACAAACAAAATCTTCTTCATTTTTCCTTTATTTAAATTTCATCATCAGTACCACACCATTATCATCTGCAGAGAGTCCTTGACTTATGTTGTATAAATCAATTCCTTTACCCTTTATATTTTCAGGATTCACCTTCCAGATGTATTCACGAAGTTGATATAACTCAATTCCACTATGGTAAGACAACAGATAATCTTTATATACTATATTTTTTGTTCCACGAGGAGTTTGAAAAACAGTATTTGTTTTATCTGTTGAGAGTGATATAACCGAATTAGTATATTTATCAACAATGCAAAAATAAGGTGAAGTTCCCTTACGAAATTCTATAAAACGATATGTTGAACTCTCAGATATTTTATCTACGCCTAAAACACAATTATTGTATTCCGGGCGATCAATAATTGCAGCAATACCACGAATAGCTAAGCGGTTTGGCAGATTATAACGTCCAAAATCAATATTGTATTTCTGAGTTACTATACCATTTTCATAATGATATACGATATTCTTTGATGACACTAAATAGTCAACACTATTATTATTGAATGCAAAAAACGGTTGCCAATCACCTGAATCACGAAACATATCGATTGCTGAATATGGAATATATTTACCTACTTGATTACCTTCAAAATTATATTCAGAAAGCAAATATTTTCCGCCGGCAGCTACACCTCCCCAGACATCGCCTATAAGAATGCTGTTTTCAAGAGCCTGAATGCTTACACCACCTTGAGTTTCAAACTTATGTAGCATTTTACCGGTATAATCATAGCAAAGGACCTTACAAGAGATATTATCAAGTAACCACACCTTACCATCTCTTACACTTATATCTGTCAGTTCAAAATATTCATCGGGACCGCGGCCTATTTTACAAATGCTATTAAGAAATTTACCCTCTGTATTGAAAAAGAATACACTATGTGACATATTATCGGCCACTATCAACATATCGTCTTCATAGATTATTTTCAAAACTTCACCTATTAAACAATCATCAGTGGTTTCTAATGTTATTGCCTTAAAATAGTTTGTGTCAAGAACGGCAGCCCAATTGATATTTTCAGTAGCCGTTTCTAAATTAACAACAATAGTTTCTGCTGCTTGGATCTTATTTGTACAGCCAGACCAAACAGCAAGCGCAATGACAATCAGCAACTTTCCTACCTTCATATTATTATTCCTTTTGTTATTATTTGTTTAGCAAAATACTTCTTTCATTCTCTTTATAGGAGCAAAAGTAATATTTTTTTTGTACGCAAAATATATTCACCTATAAATTTTCTTTTTACCCCAAATTACCTTTCAACATTTTTTTGTTATTTAACGTACACTTTCGTTTCTTTGTTATACCTTTGTATAACTTGATATTGATTTCAGATTATATAACAGACAAAATAATGGACTCTGCAGATAACAACGAGAAGATGGTTCTTAGAACTGAAAACCTGGTTAAACGATATGGTAAACGTACCGTAGTGAATCACGTATCCATAGATGTAAAACAAGGTGAGATAGTAGGTTTGTTAGGCCCTAATGGAGCTGGTAAAACTACATCGTTTTATATGACAACAGGTTTTATTACTCCAAACGAAGGTCATATCTATCTGAATGACGAAGATATTACAGAATATCCCGTATATAAACGCGCTCGTAAAGGCATTGGATATTTGGCACAAGAGGCAAGCGTGTTCCGTAAGATGAGTGTAGAAGACAATATAATGTCTGTTCTTGAATTGACCGGCAAACCATACGCATACCAAAAAGAAAAGTTGGAGAGTCTGATAGAGGAATTCAGTTTACAAAAGGTTAGAAAGAATCTGGGCGATCGTCTTTCCGGTGGCGAAAGAAGACGTACTGAAATAGCACGCTGTCTGGCTATTGAACCTAAGTTCATTATGCTTGACGAACCTTTTGCCGGAGTAGATCCTATAGCGGTGGAAGATATTCAGCAGATAGTCTGGAAACTAAAAGACAAGAACATAGGAATTCTAATTACCGACCACAATGTTCACGAAACATTAAGTATTACAGATAGAGCATACTTGCTGTTTGAAGGCAGAATCCTATTCCAGGGTACACCGGAAGAACTTGCTGCCAATCCTATTGTTAGAGAAAAATACCTGAGCAAGAGTTTTGAGTTAAAGAAGAAAGTTTTCCAAACTTAATCCATTCATATATGAATTCTGTTAATAAACGCAAGCTGACAGCAATCTTGTTTACCATCTTTTGGTTTACAGCGCTTATGGCTGCTCCCGCCAGACGCAATATTATAACCGTTCCCCAGCCGGATGGTTCTATGCTTGAAGTTATATTAGTAGGAAATGAAAAATGCCATTACACCATAACCACAGATGGTATAATGGTTGCTGCCGATAGTACCAATACCTGGTATTATGCCATTGAAGATAGAGATGGTAAAATAGCAGCAAGCAACAGAATAGCCCACAACACGGCAGACAGAATTCAAAGCGAAATAAAGTTCCTAAACGGAATAGACCAAAATCGTTTAGTAGATTTGGTGCAGTCAGATTCTGGCATCAACACTTCTATACCCCAAACAAAGGTTTCAATTCATGGACAGGGAATATATTCTACCACATCATTCCCTACAAAGGGTCAAGTTAATGGTTTGGTGTTACTGGTTGATTTTCCAGACAGGTCATTCTCACTTGACAGCGATGCAATAAGAGAGAAATTCTACAACATGCTGAATCAGAAAGGTTATAAAGATTCCATATTGATAAACAATCAATTAATGCCTGGTGCTTACGGTAGCGCAAGAGACTATTTTGAATCACAATCTTTTGGACAATTTACACCTACATTCGATGTAATAGGCCCCATAACAGCCAATAACGGTTATGCCTACTACGGACAAAACGATTCGCATGGGCACGATGAAGTTTATGCAGCAGAAATGGTAAAAGAGATTGCAAAGAAAATATATAACAGCGGACAGGTAGATTTCTCCAAATACGACAACGACAACGATATGGAGATAGACTTTATCTATGTAATTTATGCAGGTAAGGGAGAAAACTACACCGGCGCAGATGAGAATACCATTTGGCCGCATCAGTGGTTCATGGAGACTCAGTTAGGCAATTATTGGACCGGAAGATATGCCTGTTCTTCTGAATTATTTATAGAAGAACGTACGCAACAGATAGACGGAATAGGCACCTTCTGCCACGAATTCTCCCACATTTTAGGATTACCTGATTTCTACCCCACAAACGCCAGCTCCGGAGGTAGCGCATCAACATTTAGAGAATGGAGCGTAATGGACTATGGTTGTTATGACAATTATGGCTTTACCCCTGTAGGTTACACAGCGTTAGAAAGATATTCTTTGGGTTGGATGAATGTAGTTGAAATAACATCTCCGGGTGAATATACACTGCCGGCCATCGACACAGCACAAATTGCATATCTACTGCCAAGCGATGAAAAGTTAAGTTACATACTATTAGAAACGCACAATAAAGAGGGATGGTATCAATACCAACCGGCAGAGGGTTTGCTTATCACATCGGTAGATTACAATAGAAGTGTATGGAAAAACAATGCCGTAAACAACAATTTAAATGAACAGAGATATAAAGTAATTGCTGCCGACAACGATTATAGTGATTTTACCAAACAAGGTGATTTATTCCCTTACAACGGCAATGACAGTCTAACGTTATACAGCACTCCACAATCCATTACAGGATGCGGAATACCTATTGACATTCCTATAAAAAACATAAAATATAGTAATGGAATAACCACATTCTCCATAATAGACAGAACAGAGACATCTGTATTACAGCCAAACTTGGTTACTGACAACGGTCTCTCTTATTCAATATGGGATAATAGAATTCAGTTGAATTCAGTAACAGAGACAAAAGCTGTGATATATGCAGTAACAGGCAGAATAGTAGAGAGCGTCACACTACAACCGGGCACGCCAACAAACATCACACTGCCGGAAAAAGGAATTTACTTATTGCGCTTCAACAATAGAGTAATCAAAATAACAAACTAACAAATAAAGGATAGCAATTACAACCAACTGCTATCCTTTCATTTTTATATAAAGTTCACTACTTCTGTCTTATAAAGATATTTATGGGAGTTCCGGAGAAATTCCACTTCTCTCTGATTTTATTCTCAAGAAAACGCTTATACGGATCTTTCACATACTGTGGCAGGTTTGCAAAGAACACAAACGATGGTATTGACGGACCTTGCAACTGAGTACAATACTTGATTTTAATATATTTACCCTTCATTGATGGTGGAGGATACGCCTCTATAAGCGGCAACATTTCTGCATTCAGTTTAGCTGTAGAGACACGCGCTGTTTTATGCATATAGGTCTCTTTTGCACACTCCAACACCTTTAAGATTCTCTGCTTTGATATTGCAGAAGTAAAGATTATAGGGAAATCTGTAAACGGAGCCAAACGTGAACGGATAGCCTCTTCGTAATTCTTCATTACTTTAGCGCAACGATCCTCTATTAAATCCCATTTATTGACTACAACCACCAAACCTTTTTGGTTCTTTACTACCAACGACACAATGTTCATATCCTGACTCTCTATACCACGAGTTGCATCGAGCATCAAGATACAGACATCAGAATTTTCTATGGCACGAATAGAACGCATCACAGAATAGAACTCCAAATCGTCTTCTACCTTATTCTTCTTTCTTATACCGGCAGTATCTACCAAATAGAAATCAAAGCCAAACTTATCGTAACGGGTATAAACAGAATCTCGAGTAGTACCTGCTATATCGGTAACAATATTTCTGTCTTCACCAATAAACGCATTTACTATTGAACTCTTACCTACATTTGGACGACCAACAACTGCAAATCTTGGTATATCATCTTCTAATACCACCTGGGTCTGTTTAGGAAGTTTAGAGACTACCAAGTCAAGCAAATCGCCTGTACCTGTTCCGTTTGCCGATGATATTGTCATAGGATCGCCTAAGCCCAATGAATAGAACTCTGCCGCAGCATATTGCAATTCAAAAGTATCCATCTTGTTGGCTACCAATACAACCGGAGTCTTAGCACGACGCAGGATATCTGCTACTGCCAAATCTAAATCGGTAATACCTGTCTTTATATCTACAAGAAACAGGATAACATCAGCCTCTTCTATAGCTATGACAACCTGCTTGCGTATCTCTTCTTCAAATACGTCATCAGAATTCACTACCCAACCACCTGTATCTACTATTGAGAATTGGGCTTCACCCCATTCGCACTTTCCATACTGCCTGTCGCGGGTTGTTCCGGCTTCATCATCAACAATAGCCTGACGTGTCTGAGTCAGACGATTGAAGAGAGTGGATTTTCCCACATTGGGACGTCCTACTATTGCTACCAGGTTACTCATACTGATATTATTTATAAGAGTTAATCTTGCTTATAACCAAAGTTTCTTAATTCTCTTGACGAACTACGCCAGTCCTTATCAACTTTTACCAATATCTCCATAAAGATCTTCTTACCAAAGAACTTTTCCAAATCCTTGCGAGCCTCTACAGCAACCTTTTTCAGAGCAGAACCTTCGTGTCCAATAAGTATGCCTTTCTGCGATTCACGTTCCACATAAATAACACAACTTATCAAGATTCTAGATTTATTCTCCTTAAACTGATCTACTGTAACTTCTACTGAATAAGGAACCTCTTTGTCATAATTCAGAAGAATCTTCTCTCTAACTATTTCCGATACAAAGAAACGCGCCGGTTTATCTGTTAACTGGTCTTTGTCAAAATACGGAGGCGATGGAGGTAACAGTTCGTTGATTCGCTTTAACAGAATGTCGGCATTGAACTTATTTGTAGCCGACACAGGAATTATTTCTGCTTCCGGGAGTCGTTCATGCCAAGCCTCTACCAACTGTACTAACGATTCTTGGTTGGTTAAATCTATTTTGTTGATAACAACCAATACAGGAACCTTCAGTTTTGAAACCTTATCCAAAAACTCTTGATTCTTGTCGAACTTTTCTACTACGTCTGTCATATATATCAAGACGTCGGCATCGACCAATGCCGATTCCGAGAACGCCAACATAGACTCTTGCAGTTTATAATTCGGTTTTAGCACACCGGGTGTGTCCGAGAATACAATCTGCGAATCCTCGGTATTCACTATACCCATTATTCTGTGGCGAGTAGTTTGCGCCTTGAATGTGGCAATAGAGATATGTTCTCCTACCAATAGATTCATCAATGTTGATTTACCTACGTTAGGATTACCTACTATGTTTACGAAACCGGCTTTATGCATAAGTAAGGGTTTTTGTATAAATCGAAAAAAAACGCATCCGTTTGAGATGCGTTCTCTTAAGTTCGTTATTCAGCTGCAGCCTCTTTTACAACTGCTAATTTACCTCTGTAATAACCGCACTCACCGCATACTGTGTGATAAACGTGCCAAGCGCCGCAGTTTGGACAAATAGCCAATGTAGGAGCAACTGCCTTGTCATGAGTTCTTCTCTTAGCTGTTCTTGTTTTAGACTGCCTTCTTTTAGGATGTGCCATCTTACTTAATTTTTAATCGTTATTTATTTCTATTATTTTCTTCAATTCATTCCAACGTGGGTCTATTTCTCCCGATTCCATACCTGAATCTTCAGAATCGTCTGCTACCTCGTCTATAAGATGTTCACTTAGTTTGCTCATCATCTCCCTATTACACTTACCAGGTGCGTGAACTTTCTTTAAAGGCAACGACAATACTATGAATTCATAGATATACCAAGCTACATTCACTGTCCCGTCTTCTTCCGGCACAATTAAAATTTCGCCATCATCGTCAAAATCTTCACCCAACTTGATTTTTAAATTTCCGGTAGTCTCTATTGGAAGTGACAAATCATCAAGACAACGATCACAACTTACAATAGCATTACCTTCCAATTCAAAATCCAGATTAAACAGGTTGGCTTCCTTAGTAACTGTTAACTGAACATTAACGTTACCTTTCTGTACATCTTCTCCCTCTACTAAAGCAAAAAAGTCATTTCCTACAACCCAATTATATGTTGCAGATTCCTCATTCAGCCCCTTCAGTTCGACTTTATATGTACCTAACCTACCCATTTAAACAATTTTCGGAGCGCAAAGATACAAACATTATTTGTTTTTAAGAGCATTGGAATGAAAAAATTACATAATTATTTCATTCATTGCTATGTTTATTTATTATTTAAGTTCTATACGGAAGGTAGTTCCATTGCCCGGTTCGGACTTTTTTACATATATTTTTCCGTTGTGATACTCTTCTATTATGCGTTTTGCCAAAGAGAGCCCCAATCCCCAGCCACGTTTTTTAGTAGTAAAGCCGGGATTGAAAACAGATTTATAAAGATTCTTTGAAATTCCCTTACCTGTATCTGTAACCTCTATTGCAACCACATCGTCATCTCTAAAGAGATTGATAGTAAGAATTCCCTGACCATCCATTGCATCTACAGCATTTTTACAAAGATTCTCTATAACCCATTCAAACAAAGAGGCATTAACTGCCGCATTAAGCGGTGGGTCGGGAAAATTCTTCACAAACTGAACGCTATTAGGTGTACGTCTTTCCATATATGCCACTACCCTATCAAGAACCATCACCATATCTTCTTGAACAGGCGCAGGCATTGAACCTATTTTAGAGAATCTTTCCGCTATCATCTGAAGACGATTAACATCTTTTTCCATCTCTAAAATCAGCGCATCACTATATTTATCCTTCAACAGTTCTATCCACGCTATGAGTGAAGAGATAGGAGTTCCTAATTGATGAGCTGTCTCCTTAGACAAACCCACCCACACTCTATTCTGTTCTGTCTTTTTAAAACTAAGCAGTGCAAAAATCGCTATAAGCACAAATATCAGCACTACACCTAACTGGATATATGGAAATATTGTCAAACGATTAATCAAAACTGATTCGCCATAACAAACCTCTGTATAACTATCCTGATTGCCATCTTCGTGATATAGTCTTATTGAATTACCATTACCACGCATTGCATCTACATATTGTTTCAAATATCTCAAAGTATCCTGCTTGGGAATCTCTAAATTAAGATAGCTTGTTATATTGTCATTTTTATCCAATATTACTACCGGAATAGTATTATTGCTGGATATCACTTCCAGCACCAAACTTAAATCGGTATTTTCATCGGCATTATTAAAGGTTCTGTATGCTTCTGCAAAAACCTCCATTTTATTTCTTTCCTCACGTTCCAGATCTCTAACTAAACTATGAGAGACCAACAACGACGAGATAGCAATAATTACCGCTACCACTATCAATATTGTTCTGATATGCTTAAATTCCTTAATTCTGCCCATGTTATTAACTGTTACACATCCTTATAAACGATAAAAATCGTCTATTATTGTTTTATCAACAATGAGCTTCTTTTTTCTAACAGAACAAAGACTCTGCGTTTATTGCTGTGGCAGTAGCAATCTCTTCAGATGAACAAGAATATATCTGCGCCAAACAATCTACTACCTTTTCAAGATACGATGGCTCATTTCTCTTTCCTCTGTATGGCACAGGAGGCAGATATGGAGCGTCTGTTTCAAGCACAATTCTTTTTAAAGGTATAGTTTTAAGAGCTTCCGGAAGAGGACTCTTTTTATAAGTCACTGTACCACCTATTCCCAACAAAAAACCGGGATACTCCAATAATCTGCAGGCCTCTTCTGCAGTACCGGAAAAGCAGTGAAAAATACCTCTTAAATTTGTATCTCTATACCTATCCATCACATCGCACAATGGCTGAAAAGCAGAACGAGAATGTACTACAAGTGGCAAATCATATTCCAACGCCCATTCTATTTGACTTTCAAATGCATCAATCTGTTCTTTCAGTTTTGTATCATCCCAATATAAATCCAGCCCTGTTTCTCCTATACCCACAAAACGATTACCACCTTTTTTTCTATCGTTATCCAAAAGCTCCTTTAGCGCAGATAACTGCAACTTATAATCATCTTCCAGATCTGTAGGATGAAGCCCCATCATAGGAAAACATAAATCGGGATAGCTATTGCATACAGAAAGCATTGCTGAAACACTCTCTGTATTTATATTTGGAAGAAACAGTTTATATATACCGACAGACCTGGCACGTTCTATCACATCAGCCAGGTCTTCGTTAAACTCTTCTACATAAATATGCGTATGTGTATCAATTATCTTTTTCACCTTTTCTATAATAATATATCACCCCATACTCTTCGCAAGCCTTAATTTTTGCATCACCCTCTAAATCTGAGAAGAACCCTTCTATAGAGTTCCAAACATCTAAAATTATTTCATCAACTTGCGGGCGCAATAGAGTGACTACAGTAAGACATTCATCTGTTGTCTGCTTCAATGAGGTCTGTTTCTTATACTGTTCTTTAAACAATTCATAATGAACAGAGACCTTACCTATAGTAGGATTATAAATAGGGATACCACCTTTTGCAGTACGTTGTTGTTCTCCCTTTATTACATTCTCACCCCAACGCAAAACAGATGCTTCGCTTGACAAATCGGGATTCTCTCCACAATCCTCGGGAAGCGCATAATACGCCCTCTCCGTCTTTTTTATCTCTCCACGCTTTACAGAGAGATTGAAGACAGTTATAAAATGCGATACATACATTCTGGCATTTCGCAGTTTATTCTGATAAGCATCAGACTTAGAGAAGGCAATTTGTTCTTCTAAGGATTTATTATATCTGTTAGACAACTCTTTAAATTGGACCAATACTCTCTCTGCATTCGAAAGCAATTCAGGTGGTAAAACCGGCCTATAATACAAGCTGTTACGCATTGTCTGCACAGCTTTCTCAAGAGATCTTATTCTTGCTTTATCTGTATTTGGCAATCTTCTATATGGCATATCCTCTTATAACACTCTATTCATCAACCCCAGCGCATACTCTCTCAACACATTTTTGCGATCTTCTGAAACAGACACCTTATTTAATAAAGACATAGCTTCATTAAACAATTCCTCTATTTTTGCCTCAGCCTTACTTTTTATACCTACAGAATCATACACTGCTTTCACAGCCTCAATTTTGGCATCCACATCATCGCCTTCATATTGAGCCCATTTTGCTAAAACACCCTTCTCTTCTTCCGACGCCAACAAACAGGTATTTATATACATATAGGTCTTTTTATTGCACACTATATCACCGCCTATACGCTTACCAAACACTTTAGCATCGCCATACACATCAAGCAGATCGTCCTGCAGTTGAAATGCCAATCCCAACTTTTCACCGAAAGAGTACAAAAGCGATGCGTCTTGTTCCGATGCACCTCCTAATAAAGCGCCCATCTTCAAACATGCAGCCAACAGGATAGAGGTCTTTAAACGAATCATTTCTATATACTCAGATTCTGAAACATCACTGCGTGTTTCAAAATCCATATCAAATTGTTGACCGTCTGTAATACCTATGAATGTATCGTTAGCTAAATCTAACACCTGCTTTAAATATATCGGGTTACACTTTGCCAAATACTGATATGCTAACACAAACATACCATCACCGGACAATATAGCTGTATTCTCATTCCATTTCTTATGCACAGTCAAAGAGCCACGTCTCATTTCAGCATTATCCATAACATCGTCGTGCAACAACGTAAAGTTATGGAACACCTCCATACCAACAGCCACATCATAAACACTCTTCACATCTTCTGCATACATATTATATGCCAAAACGAGCAATGTTGGTCTAATTCTTTTTCCTCCTAACGATAACACATAACGTATAGGAGCATACAAATTATCCGGATTGTGCGAATAGTCTAAGTTCTGAAGATACTCTTCGAATGTCTGTTGTATTTGGTTTGCCGATATCATAAGCTGCATTGAATATAATTTATATATAAGACAAAGAGGGGCTGTCCGCCCCTCTTCGATATTTTTTTATTAGTTCAATCTGAAGTTAACAGGCACTGTAAATTTTACGCGTACCGGTTTTCCGCGCTGTGAACCCGGTTTCCATTTAGGCATACCTGCAACAACTCGAAGCGCCTCCTTATCAAGATATGGATTTACGCTCTTTACAACCTCAGGTTCTACAATAGAACCATCCTTGTTGACAATAAACTGAATAAGAACACGACCCTGAATGTTGTTTTCACGACAGATTGCAGGATACTTGATATGCTTTGAAAGATATTCCAACAAAGCTGCATTACCACCCGGGAACTCAGGCATATCTTCTACAACCATAAATGGTGCCTCTTCTTCCGGTTCTTCTTCTACAACAATGTTTTCTACTTCTGAAATATCAATAAATTCAACCTGGTCTTCTGTTGAAGCCAAAACTGTTTCTTCAATTTCTGCATCGTCCTCTACAATTTCAATAACTTCTGCATGAGTTACAGATTGTGGTGGAGGAGGAACAGTCTTCTTTTCCGGCAATGTGATTGGAATCATCTCTTCTTCCAATGAGATTTCTGCCACTACCATACCGCTGATGTCAATCTCTTTTTCTCTCTGAGTCCATTCAAGGGCTACAAAAAGCAAGGCGAGAATCATAACGAAACCAATGAGCAATGCTGTTGATTTGCCATTCTCAATGTTCGCTTTTTCAGATTTCTTAATTTCCATAATCTATTTTTATTTTTTAATTATTCGCATAATCTGTCTGGAAGGCAAAAGTAACACTTTTTTAATACACTACACTCAAAAATTTAATTTTTCTCTTTTTTTTGTACTCAACTTATCTATTATGTGCGAGTTTTAGGCTTTTTTCAGCATAAAAATCAGCTATAGAACAAAAAAGAAGTAACTTTGCAAAAGTTTATAATCACCACTATGACAAAGAGGCTGTTTTTGTTATTCTTCACTTCTGCTTTATGTTTGAGTAATTTTGCTCAAACCCAACAAAGTGCATTTGAATTCTTAAAAATCCCCACTTCATCAAAAGCCTCAGCATTAGGAGGGGGTATAGTCTCTATTGCCGATTCAGATCCCACATTATCTTATTCTAATCCGGCACTATTAGATTACATTGAAAACAGATCGGTCAGTTTGAGTTTTATGAACTACATAGCCCATACAAAGATGGCCGGAATACAGTATAGTGTTCCTCATGATGACATGTCTTCATACAGCATCAACATAAATTATGTAGATTATGGCACTATGAATAAGACCGAAAACGACGGAACTATAACCGGTACATTCAGTGCAAAAGACATGAACGTAGGTTGCACATACTCTTATAGATTAGGCAGTAATATAAGCGGTGGTGTTACCGGCCGTATTATCTATTCACGTTATGGTTCCTATTCGTCTGTAGCAGCCTGCGTAGATTTAGGATTACTTTACAGTATGCCGGATAAAAATATAGATTTAGGCATTGCTGCAAGAAATATAGGTGGTCAAATAAAACCTTTTGAAAATCATTTTGAAGATTTACCATTCAATGTTTCAGCGGGTTTATCTTGGAAACCTGAACACGCACCGTTAAGATTAACATTCACAGTAAACGATTTGACAAAGTGGAACAAAAAACATTTCTACTTTACAGATTACAACCGGGTAAAATTCTCCGATTTAATTGTACGACACATATCTTTGGGCGCCGATTTCAACCTTACAGACCAACTTTATGTGGCAGCAGGTTGTAATTTAAAAAATCGCTCTGAATTATCAGAAAAAGGAAGTAAGGGGTTTACAGGTATATATTTAGGTACCGGTATATGCCTTAATAGAATAATGTTTGGTTTGTCATACGGGCAGTATCAGGTTTCAACATCATCATTATTAATCAATTTTGCATATAACTTATAACAATATGAAAAGAATAATTGTTGCTATTGACGGACATTCATCGTGCGGTAAAAGCACTATGGCAAAAAGCCTTGCAGCTAAAGTTGGATACACATACGTAGATACAGGTGCTATGTACAGAGCAGTAACTCTATATAGCATACGTCGCGGTTTTTTTACTGAAAACGGCATTGACCAGGAATCTTTAAAAAAAGAGATAGGTAAAATTCACATCTCTTTCTCTAAAGACGAACGTGGTAAGCAGTGCACCATGCTTAATGGTGAAAACGTAGAAAAAGAGATTCGTGGCATGGAAGTTTCCGGCAAAGTAAGCCCTATTGCCACTATAGGTTTTGTACGCGAAGCAATGGTTGAAGAGCAACGCAAATTAGGTTCAGGAGGTGCTGTGGTTATGGACGGACGCGATATAGGCACAGTAGTCTATCCTAATGCAGAGTTAAAGATATTTGTTACCGCAAGCGCAGAAATACGCGCACAACGTCGTTACGACGAAATGGTAGCAAAAGGTGACACTCCAAATTACGACGATATTCTGAAAAACGTAAAGGAGCGCGACTATATAGATTCTCACAGAGAGATCTCACCATTAAAGCAAGCAGACGACGCAGTTGTTCTTGACAACAGCAATATGACTCTGCAAGAACAAGACGAATGGTTGATGACTCAGTTCAAAAAAGCAACTTTATAATTTTTATGAAGGTAGAGATTGATAAGGAATCCGGTTTCTGTTTTGGGGTACTTTCGGCCATAGGTAAAGCCGAAGAAGAGCTTAAACAGGATGAAGCTCTATACTGTCTGGGCGATATAGTCCATAATGGTATAGAGTGTCAGCGATTGTCCGATATGGGACTTCGCACCATCAATCACGAACAGTTCAACTCCTTATCGTCTGCAAAAGTATTGCTTAGAGCACATGGCGAACCACCATCCACCTATCTTACTGCAAAAAAGAATAATATAAAACTGGTTGATGCAACTTGTCCCGTTGTACTAAAATTGCAACAACGCATACACAATCAGTATGTTAATTTAGATTTATCCAAACAGCAGATAGTAATTTTTGGGCAAAAAGGTCATGCAGAAGTTCTTGGGTTAGTAGGACAAACAGACGGCAATGCTCTTGTTATAGAGAATCTGGAAGAGATAGATAGAATAGATTTTTCAAAAGACATATATCTTTATTCTCAGACCACCAAATCGGCTTCAAGTTACAAAAAGTTGATAGAGTCTATAAATGAACGCAAATCGGACAATATAAGTTTTGTCTATTTCAATACAGTATGCGGTCAAGTCTCCAGAAGAAGAGAACAGATAAGAGAATTCGCCGGAATGCACGATTTAATATTCTTTGTATCCGGCAGAAAGAGTTCAAACGGCAAGGTTTTATATAACGAATGTCTTAGTGTAAATCCCCATTCATATCACATAGAGGGGAAAGACGATATAGATACAAGTCTTATTGTAGATAGCGTAAAGTCTATCGGTATTTGCGGAGCCACTTCCACACCAAAATGGCTGATGGAAGAGTGTCGCAACTACATAATTGATTATCTTGATTGCAAAAATGGGAACAAAAATTAATTGTATTGGAGTATTGACCTCTGGAGGCGATGCCCCAGGTATGAATGCAGCTATACGCGCAGTAACACGTTCTGCCATTTTCAATGGTCTTAAAGTAAAAGGCATATATCGCGGTTTCAAAGGTCTGGTGACCAACGAAATTACAGATTTCAAAACAGAAAACGTAAGTAACATTATACAACAGGGAGGTACTATACTGAAAACTGCCCGCTGTAAAGAGTTCCTCACACCGGAAGGTAGAGAGATTGCATACCAAAATATGCAAAAGCACGGCATAGATGCACTTATAGTAATTGGTGGTGACGGTTCACTTACCGGAGCGCGAATATTTGCACAGGAATATGACATTCCCTGCATAGGTCTGCCCGGTACTATAGACAACGACCTTTATGGTACAGATTCAACTATTGGTTACGATACCGCTCTTAACACCATATTGGAGTGTGTAGATAAGATACGCGACACAGCCACATCGCACGAACGTCTCTTCTTTGTAGAGGTTATGGGACGCGAATCCGGTTTTTTGGCTTTAAACGGTGCTATTGCCGCCGGAGCAGAGGCAGCCATTATCCCTGAACGCGAAACAGAGGTTGACCAGTTAGAAGAACTTATTCAGAATGGTTTCCGCAAATCTAAGAACAGTAGCATAGTTCTTGTTGCAGAAGGCAAAGAAGGCGGTGCATTCCACTATGCTGAACGTGTTCAGAAAGAGTACCCTAATTTTGATGTTCGTGTTAGTATCCTGGGCCACCTGCAACGCGGTGGACGTCCTACTGCATACGACAGAATATTAGCCAGCAGAATGGGTACAGCCAGCATAGAAGCCCTTTTGGAAGGCCAACGTAATATTATGATAGGTATAGACGAAGACGAAATGGTCTATGTACCTTTTACCAAAGCCATCAAAAAAGACAAACCAATCAAAGAAGAACTTGTCAACGTATTAAGAAGGCTCTCCATCTAATGATATTTCCGGTATAGGATGTTTATCATTCTGCTTGGCACCAAGCTTTTTAAGTTTGTTGCCGGTCTGGATTATACTCTGCCCCGATGGTTCCAGTTTCTTACCGGCATCATCGTAGGCAGATTTTGCCTTTTCCAAAGCTGCACCTATAGATTGAAAACGTTCATAGAACTGCCCTACCCTGTCAAGCATTTCGTTAGCCAATGCATACACTCTTTCGTGGTTCTGCGCCTGAACTATCTGCGTCCATGTCAGGTTTATTATGCGCAGAGCTGCAAACAGCGTCTGTTCGTCTGCCACAAAGACATTCATCTCCATAGCTTTACGCCACATATCGGGTTGTTCGTTCAAGGCAGTCCACAAAGCTCCTGTATGTGGAACAAACATTATCACATAGTCCATCTTCAGTTTTGGCGATACTATATAAGATGAATAATCCTTAACCGATAGTTCTTTAATATGTTTCTGCAAACTATCTATATGCTGTTTCAGATATTGTTGTCTATCCTGTTCGTTATCTGCATTCACGTAGTCCATAAATGCCGTAAGCGATACCTTTGAATCTATTATCACATCTCGCTGTTCATCTAAATGCAGTATCACATCGGGACGCATCAAACCACCGTTTGTATTATGTATAGTCTTACCATCGGAATCACGCATAGTAGCCTGAATATCATAATGCACACCCTTAGTAAAGCCCTGACTGTGAAGCAATTCATCAAGTATTGTTTCTCCCCAATCTCCCTGTACCTTTGTTCTATGTTTTATAGCCTGAGCCAGTTCATCGGCACTGGTTTTAGTAGCTTTTGTCTGTTCCATCAGATGGCGGATATTCTCCTTCATTGCACTGCTCAATTCTGTCTGCTCTTTTGAACTATCTGCCATTGCACTCTTCATCTTGTCTATAGTCTCTTTAAGCGGATTCACTATCTGACCCAGATTAGCTGCGCTGCTCTCTTCAAACTCTTTTTGGCGTTTCTTCAGCATATCATCGGTAGCCACCTGCATCTTATTGGAAACACTTGCCATCATATCAGAAAAATATCTCTTCTGCTCTTCAAGCGCCTCTTTGTGCCTGGTTTGTTCCTCTTTGAAAACAGTGGCAGCATTATCCAATTTCTCTTTAAGTACCCCGTTTTCTATGGCAATAGAATTCTTTTCTTCACGCAATAATTCTACATCTACAACCAGTTTTTCACGTTCAGTTTGCAAACGCTCCACATCTTGCTGTAGTACATCTTTTGTTTTTTCTATTCCAGCCTGCTTTTTTACACTGACAAATAGGCAGACCAACAACCCGACAACTATTACTGCTAATACAATGACTACTATATTCATACTTCTTACTAAAATTCCTTTGTAAAAGTAATCCAATTATTTTATACTTTCAAAAGTTCTTTTGATGCTTTTGGTATTTTAATCAATTAGAAAAAGGGCAAACAGTTTGTAGCATCAAATGGTCTGGCGGAATCCTACTTTACTTTAACGAATAATAATATAACGTCTTTTTCCTGAGCATTACTTAAAGTGGCTAAATCTGATTCCTATAACCACTGAATTCTTCATAAACATATTCACTCTCAAATTAAAATATACTTGAATAAATTCCCTTGCGAACGTAAAAAAAATATATATAATTACCAAACTATATTGCTGTTTTTCTGCAAACATCGCAACGACCATCTTAATCCATTAATGTTCAGCGCAAATGCTCATCAAAAATCAGCCATAACAAGCAGTTGTGGTCACGAACATAGGGAACAGAAAAGTTTTGTCCATTATATATCAAGAATCAAGTTTCAGGCAGTTCCATTATTCAACCAAAATATCGAAGGATTGAACATACTCAAACAAAAAAAAATCTGCATTTGTATAATTATTATCAAAAATTGTCTATAAATTTGCAGCGCCTAAGGCAAAAAAGTGTTTTGAATATGATTTACGGTTTTACAAATATTCTACTATGCGGTATTATTATTCTACTGTTATCTAACAGCGGAAGTGAGATTCGTATATAGAAATTTGGTAATACTGAACTTAAAATTGATATAGCCTTTCTCACTTCCAAGTGCGAAAGGCTTTTTTTATTATTAAGCAATATGGCAGAAAGATTATTGATTTTCGACACAACCCTTCGCGATGGCGAACAGGTTCCGGGATGTCAACTCAACACAGTAGAAAAGATTCAGGTTGCAAAACAGCTTGAACTATTAGGAGTTGATATAATTGAGGCTGGATTTCCTATATCCAGTCCGGGTGATTATAATTCGGTTATAGAGATTTCTAAGGCCGTTAGCCTACCTACTATTTGTGCCCTTACAAGAGCTGTTGAAAAGGACATTGATATTGCTGCCGAATCTTTACAATACGCAAAGCACAAACGTATTCACACAGGCATAGGCACTTCCGATGCCCACATAAAGTATAAATTCAACTCTACACGAGAAGAGATATTGGAGCGTGCGGTTGCAGCTGTTAAGTATGCAAAGAAGTATGTTGAAGATGTAGAATTTTATGCAGAAGATGCAGGTCGTACCGACAATGAATATTTGGCAAGAGTTATTGAAGCTGTTATCAAAGCAGGTGCTACCACAGTAAACATACCTGATACAACAGGTTATTGTCTTCCTAATGAATATGGAGAAAAAATAAAATTCCTGATGGAGAATGTAAACGGTATTGAGAAAGCCGTTATTTCAACACATTGTCATAACGATTTAGGTATGGCTACAGCCAATACAATGGCCGGAATACTGAATGGTGCCAGACAAGTGGAAGTAACCATAAATGGTATAGGCGAAAGGGCCGGCAATACATCGCTTGAAGAGATTGCAATGATTCTTAAAAGTCATAGTGGTTTAAACATTGAGACAGGTATAAAGACCAACAAAATTTTTCCTACCAGTCGTATGGTTTCAAATCTTATGAATATGCCTATACAGCCAAACAAAGCTATTGTAGGACGAAATGCTTTTGCACACTCATCGGGCATACATCAGGACGGAGTTTTAAAGAACGTCCAAACATACGAAATAATAGATCCTCACGATGTAGGTATAGACGACAATTCCATAGTTCTTACTGCACGCAGTGGCAGAGCGGCACTTAAAAACAGATTAAAGTTTTTGGGTATAGAATTGAACAAAGAACAACTGGACGGAGTATATCAAGAGTTCCTGAAACTGGCAGATAAGAAAAAGGATATTAACGATGATGACATTCTGCTGCTTGCAGGTGCCGACCGTTCTCAAAACCGCAGAATAAAGTTAGATCACATGAAAGTGACAAGTGGTGTAGGAATAACATCGGAAGCAACTATTGGTTTGACAATAAATGGAGAAAAACAAGAAGCTTCGTCTTCCGGTAATGGCCCTGTAGATGCAGCCATAAATGCTCTTAAAAAGATTGTAAACAAGACCATGGTACTTCAAGAATTCACTATCCAAGCCATTAGTAAAGGTAGTGACGACATGGGTAAAGTACATACTCAGGTTGAATATGATGGGCATATTTACTACGGTTTTGGTGCGAATACAGATATTATAGCCGCATCGGTAGAAGCATATATTGATTGTATAAACAAATTCAGAATGTAGTTATGAGCAAGAATACACTATTTGATAAAATTTGGGATGCACATATAGTACAGCAGGTTGAAGATGGTCCTACCCAGCTGTATATAGACCGCATGTATTGTCACGAAGTTACAAGCCCACAGGCATTTGCTGGAATGAAATCGAGAGGACTGAATTGTTTCAGACCCGAAAAGATTGTCTGTATTCCGGACCACAACACCCCTACGCGTAATCAGGACAAACCTATAGAAGACCCTATATCGCGCAAACAGGTTGAAACATTAAAGGAGAATGCAGAATATTTCGGCCTAACCCATTTTGGAATGATGCACCCTAAAAACGGCATTATACACGTAGTAGGTCCGGAACTTGCACTTACACAACCCGGCATGACTATTGTCTGCGGTGACTCCCATACATCTACCCACGGCGCAGTAGGTGCAGTGGCTTTTGGAATAGGTACCAGCGAAGTTGAAATGGTTTTGGCTTCACAATGTATTCTACAAAACCGCCCAAAAGTAATGCGTATCAACATAAACGGAGAACTTGGCAAAGGCGTTACTGCAAAAGATATAGCTCTTTATCTGATGGAGCAGATAACTACAAGTGGTGCAACGGGCTACTTCATAGAATATGCAGGCGATACTATCCGTAACCTATCCATGGAGGGCAGGCTTACAATATGCAACCTTAGCATAGAGATGGGTGCACGTGGTGGCATGATTGCTCCCGATGAAATAACATTCAACTATTTAAAGGGGAAAGAGTATTCTCCCAAAGGTATGGACTGGAATATTGCAGTAGAAAAATGGAAAAAACTTAAAAGCGATGACAATGCTGTTTTTGACAAAGAGTTATCATTCGATGCCACTCTTATAGAACCTATGATAACATACGGAACAAATCCAGGCATGGGCATGGCTATAAACAATAATATACCAACGACAGATAATATAGAAGGTGAATCGAAAGAATCGTTTATGAAATCTCTCTCCTATATGGGATTCACACCCGGAGAAAAGTTAATTGGCAAAAAAATTGATTATGTCTTTTTAGGTGCATGTACTAATGGCAGAATAGAAGATTTTCGTGCTTTTGCAGAAATTGTAAAAGGCAGAAAAAAGGCAAATCATGTAACGGCATGGCTTGTACCGGGTTCATGGAATGTACTTAAGCAGATAAAAGAAGAAGGTTTGGATAAAATTCTTACCGAATCAGGTTTTGAAATAAGACAACCGGGATGTTCTGCCTGTTTAGCTATGAACGAAGACAAAATTCCTGCAGGTAAATATGCGGTATCAACAAGTAACAGGAATTTTGAAGGTCGCCAAGGTCCCGGTTCAAGAACACTTTTAGCGAGTCCACTTACAGCTGCTGCTGCAGCTATCACCGGAGTTATAACAGATTGTAGAGACTTAATGTAACATGATATGAAACAGAAGTTTACAAAATTCAGAAGCAGTTGTATTCCTCTTCCTTATGAAAATGTGGATACAGACCAGATAATACCTGCACGTTATCTTAAACAGACCACTAAAGACGAAAAGTTTTTTGGAGATGCCTTATTCTATGATTGGAGATATAATAAAGATGGCTCTCTCAATAGTAATTTTGTACTAAACAAACCCGAATACAGTGGTTCTGTATTGGTGGCAGGCAAAAATTTCGGTTCCGGCAGTAGTCGTGAACATGCAGCATGGGCTATAGCCGGCTATGGTATTCGTGTAGTAATAAGCAGTTCCATTGCTGACATTCACAAAAACAACGAACTGAATAACTTTGTTCTTCCTATAGAAGTGAGTCCTGAATTCCTGCAAGAACTTTTTGACACCATTTCATCCAATCCGTCTGCGCAAGTTGAAATAGATTTGGAGCATCAGGCTGTTACCAACATAGAGACAGGAAGTTCATACACCTTCAATATAAACAGTTACAAGAAACACTGCCTGTTGAATGGACTTGACGATATAGACTATCTGGTGCAGAACAGAGATAAAACCGAAAGTTGGGAAGAATCTAATAAATCCGCTCTGTCTGTTGAAATTATGGACACCACTTTACGTGATGGTGAACAGACCAATGGAGTATCTTTTATACCGCACGAAAAGTTTATGATAGCACGTATGCTACTTGAACAGTTAAAAGTAGATAGAGTGGAAGTAGCATCGGCACATGTTTCGGAGAAAGACAAGCAAGCTGTAAAAATGATTTGCGAATGGGCTTCAAAAAACGGTTATCTGGACAATGTTGAAGTATTGGGATTTATTGACGGACAAAAATCTGTTGATTGGGTTCGCGAAACAGGTTGCAGAACCATTAACTTGCTTTGTAAGGGGTCTGAAAAGCATTGCAAATATCAGCTTCAGAAAAACATTAACGAACATATTTCAGACATTACAAAATGTATTAAATATGCCCGTTCAAAAGGTGTTGCGGTAAACGTTTATCTTGAAGATTGGAGTAACGGAATTAAAGATAACCCTGACTATGTTTTCCAATTGATGGATTCATTGAAAGATTTAGACGTAAAACGTTTTATGTTACCCGACACCCTTGGTGTTCTTAACCCCACACAAGTTACTGAATATGTAGGTTTAATGACCGAAAAATACCCTCAGTTACATTTTGATTTCCATGCGCATAATGATTACGATTTGGCTGTTGGTAATATATTGGCAGCGGTTTTGAGCGGTTGCAAAGGTGTACATACAACAGTAAATGGTTTGGGAGAACGCGCCGGAAATGCCCCTATTGCAAGTGTTCACGCCATTTTGAAAGATCACTTCAATATATCTACAGGTTTGGACGAAAGCAGATTAAACGAAATAAGTAGAATTGTTGAATCTTATTCCGGCATAGTCATACCTGCAAACAAACCAATTGTAGGTGAAAACGTATTTACACAAGTAGCAGGAGTACATGCTGACGGTGACAATAAACGCGGTCTATACTACAACAATCTGCTCCCGGAAAGATTTGGCAGGAAACGCGAATATGCCATGGGTAAAAACAGTGGCAAAGCCAGTATAAGCCGCAATCTTAAAGAATTAGGGTTGGAACTAACCAATGAACAGATGCGTAAAGTAACAAAACGCATAACCGAACTTGGCGATAAAAAGGAGACCGTTACCATAGAAGATTTACCATACATTGTTTCAGACGTTTTGAAACATGAAGTTACAAACGAACGTGTTAAATTAAAAAGTTACTTTGTAAATTTGGCATACGGTTTAAAACCTATGGCCACTCTGTGCATAGAAATTAACGGCAAAGAGTACGAAGAGAGTTCCAGTGGAGATGGTCAGTACGATGCTTTTGTACGTGCTTTACGTAAAGTTTATAAAGTTACCTTAGGCCGCACATTTCCTATGCTCACCAACTACGCAGTGACCATTCCACCGGGCGGACGCACCGATGCCTTTGTACAAACTGTAATAACCTGGAGTTACAATAACAAGACATTCCGAACAAGAGGATTTGATGCAGACCAGACAGAGGCAGCTATAAAAGCTACGGTAAAGATGCTGAATATAATAGAAGATGAAACAAGTGAAACCTATTAAACTGAACTATTATGGATTTTAAAATTGCAGTTCTGGCCGGTGATGGAATAGGACCGGAGATATCAAAAGTAGGAGTTGATGTAATGAATGCTGTATGTAATGGCTTTAATCACAACGTAAGTTACAAATATGCTATATGTGGTGCCGATGCCATTGACAAGGTGGGGAATCCGTTTCCTGACGACACATTCAATATATGCAAAGAGGCTGATGCCGTTCTATTTTCAGCAGTAGGCGATCCAAAGTATGACAACAACCCTACGGCTAAAATCAGGCCTGAGCAAGGATTGTTAGCAATGCGTAAGCAGTTAGGGCTATATGCCAATATACGTCCGGTGCAGACATTCAACTGCCTGCTTCATAAATCGCCACTACGCGCCGATTTGGTTAAAGATGCCGATTTTATCTGTATCCGCGAATTGACCGGTGGCATGTATTTTGGAGAAAAGTATCAAGATAATGACAAAGCATACGACACCAACTACTACACTCGTCCTGAAATTGAGCGCATTTTGAAAGTTGGTTTTGAATATGCCGGTAAACGCAAAAAACACCTTACCGTAGTAGATAAAGCAAATGTTCTTGCATCATCCAGATTATGGAGACAGATAGCTCAAGAGATGGCGCCCCAATATCCCGACATAGTGACCGATTATATGTATGTAGATAATGCTGCCATGAGAATGATACAGGAGCCCACATTTTTTGATGTAATGGTAACAGAAAACACTTTTGGAGATATACTTACAGACGAAGGTTCATGCATTAGTGGCTCTATGGGATTACTTCCATCGGCATCAGTAGGTAGTGGTACACCGGTATTTGAACCTATCCATGGTTCCTGGCCACAAGCTAAAGGAAAAAATATTGCCAATCCGTTGGCTCAAATACTTTCGGTAGCCATGCTGTTTGAACATTTTGGGTTGGAAGCAGAAGGTAACGTTATTCGGGAAGCTGTAAATGCTTCATTGGATGCAAATATTCGTACTCCGGATATTCAAGCCGATGAATTGGAGGCCTGTTCTACAACTCAAGTAGGGAAATGGATAGTAGATTATATTGAAACAGTCATTTCACAACGTGCACAGTCAAAATCCACTCTAAAGGATTGACCATCGGACAAACGCAGATAAAACGGGGCTTTATGCCCTGTTTTTTTGTGATATTTTGGACATTCACCTAACATATATCTTATACAGTGACGGCTTCGCATAAGCACAGCACCTGGGGATATCTTCTTTTCAAAGGCATCATCTATACTCTCTACAGCATGGTTCTGATAAAACTCTTTTGCCTTTGAATTATAGACATTGCCCAGATAGGTCAATGTTTTCTGAATATATGGATGGCCTTTTACAATCTCTCTTGTCTGCAACTGTTTAAAGTTATCTTTTCGAACCTTAGTAAGATTATCTATTGCATCACGTCGCAATTCTGACAGTCTTGACGATGGAATAAACCAATTATCGGACAATTCAACCTCTATGTTTGAAATAGCATAGTTAGTATTTCCCAACTTGGATATTTGATTGCATATATTGTTGTATTGTTCTGTTCGGGCAGTCTCCTTTGGAATTTCAATGGTTGCTGAACCTATATTGCCGTTTTCATCTATATATGCCAAAGAAAAACCATTATCTGTCTCTGTTAAAGTTGCAGTAACTTCCACTCTTCTGTCTGCACTCTCTTTTAAGAGTAGTCTGTCAAAATCGGCATCATTATTTCTATACACCTCTGTACCGGGTTCTATATATGGTAACTGACCACTATCAACATAGAGATATATTCTATTTACATCAACTCTGTTTACTCTATAACCTTGCAACTTTCCATCTTGAGTAAAGAAACATAGACCATCACCATTGTGATACTCTTTTCTACCGGTTATGGTAAGCCAGTTCCTGCCACATATTCTTATGCGCCCCATTGGTTCGCCAACCGCTTTTGGAGTATCTACAGACCAAATATCACTCTTACTCCCATTCAGCATATAGTCTGTAAAACCACGATTAAAACTTCTGTCAGGCTGCGGACTGAATGTATATTGAACAAATCCAGCCGAAGACTTTACAAACTCTTTCCTACGCTTGAATACTCTGTCTAATTCCTGTCTATAAGCTGCAGTAATATTTTTTACGTATGTTATATCCTTTAATCGGCCTTCTATTTTTAATGATACTACACCCGCATCCAACAGTTTTTCCAACTGACCTATGCGATTCATATCTTTAAGTGACAACGGATATTTCTCTTTAAGCAGAAGATTTCCGTCAGAATCTGTTACACTGAATGGCAAACGGCAGAACTGGGCACATTCACCTCTGTTGGCACTACGGCCAAAACAGTAGTGTGAAGCATAACATTGTCCGCTATAACTTACACATAACGCACCATGCACAAAACATTCCAGTTCTACATCGGGACAAGCATTATGAATAGCAAATATCTCATCTAACGACAGTTCTCGTGCCAGTACCACTCTGGAAAAACCTGCTTTTGCAAGAAAACGTACCTTATCGGCAGTTCTGACATCTGCCTGAGTACTTGCGTGCAATGCTATTGGTGGAAGTTCCATCTGAAGTATTGCCATATCTTGTACCAATATTGCATCTACCCCAATTCTATACATATTCCAGATAAGCTCTTTTGCAGGTTCAAGTTCCTCCTCTTTTAGTATTGTATTTACAGTAACATAGACTCTGGCATAATATGTGTGGGCATACTCTACAAGAGTAGCAATATCTTCCACACTATTGCCGGCAGCTACACGTGCACCAAAGCTTTCGGCACCGATGTAAACTGCATCGGCGCCGTGCTTTATAGCCTCTATTCCGCACTCCACATTCTTTGCCGGAGCCAGAAGTTCTATGGGTTTTGCCTGTATCACAAATTACCAGATTTTTGCCCTTTTTTCAGGTGCTATATAGAGTGAATCACCCGGCTGTATATTGAAGGCTTCATACCACTGATCTATATGCGGAAGTGTACCGTTGACTCTCCAATATGCAAGTGAATGAGGATCACTCTTAGTCAGATTACGAATCTCTTCTTCGCGTATCTGACTTGCCCATACTGCTGAATAGGCTAAGAAGAAACGCTGTTCAGGGGTAAAGCCCAGTTTATCTTCAAGTGGAGCATCCTTTGTTGCATTCTTAAATGCCTGATAAGCCACCATCAAACCACCATGGTCTGCTATGTTTTCACCCTGAGTAAGTTTTCCATTGGCATACAAACCAGGTAACACCTCTATTGCATCAAAGTGGTCAATTATTACCTGCACATTCTGCTTGAATTTTTCTGCATCTTCGGCTGTCCACCAATCGGTAAAATTACCATCCTTATCAAACTGACGTCCCTGATCATCAAAACCATGAGTCATTTCGTGACCTATTACCACACCTATAGCTCCGTAGTTGAAAGCATCATCAGCATTCATATCAAAGAACGGATACTGCAAGATACCTGCCGGGAAGCAGATTTCGTTTGTAGTTGGATTATAGTATGCATTAACTGTCTGCGGTGTCATAAACCACTCTGTATTGTCAACCGGTTTTTTGAATTTCTTCTCTACGTGGTCAGCCCAGAAGAATTTCTGCGCCTCCACAGAGTTTTCAAAGAATGATTTATTTGGGTCAATAACCAGTTTTGAATAGTCCTGCCATTTGTCCGGATAACCTATCTTCACATAGAATGTAGATAGTTTTTCGTGAGCCTTTGCCTTGGTTTCATCACTCATCCAGTCTTGTGCATCAATTCTTTCCCCTAAAGCAACCTGTAAATTTGCCACAAGTTTCTCCATTCTCTCTTTTGCTGCAGGTGGGAAATGTTTTGCCACATAAAGTTGACCAATAGCTTCACCCATCCAACCACTTACAGTGCTTGTAGCACGTTTCCACAATGGTTTCTGTTCCTGTTGACCGCTCATTACGCGACCATAAAAATCAAAATTAGCTTCGTCTATTTCTGTAGTTAATGACGATGCGTTGGCATCTATAAGCTGCCATAGCATTAGGTTCTTCAGATCTTCCACTGAAGCATCAGCAAGTATTGCCTCAACTTCGTGCAGAGGTTCCGGTTGATTCATATCAACCTCTTCAACACCCTCCATACCTAATGTTGTAAACAGCATATCCCAATCAATACCTTTAAACTCTTTCTTGAGTTCTGCGTATGTCATCTTATGATAGTTTGCCGCCGGATCACGCAACTGCACATTGTTGTAAGATTTTTCTGCAATTCGTGTCTCTATACGCATTACAGATTCCATCTTCTTTTGCGCTTCAGCTTCTGAATATCCAAATAGAGTAAACATTCTTACCACATGTTTCTTGAAGGCCTCACGTATCTTCACTGTTGCCTCATCTTCGTCAAGATAGTACTCTTTTTCACCTAATGAGAGGCCGCCCTGACCTATTGAAACAATATTCATTTTACTATCCATCATATCGGCACCAATACCTATACCGAACAGACCACCTACTCCATAGAAGTCCATAGCTGTCATCTCTTTGAAGATTTCAGAACGGCTATCAATGGCTTCAATTCTTGCTATCAATGGTTTCAATGGTTCTATACCCTCTGCATTCCTTTTTGCAGTATCCAATACCATATTGTACAAATCGGCTATCTTCTGGGCATTGGTACCATACTCATTGTCAGCGGTAGCTATACTGTCAATAAGTTCCTTTAACTGTTCACGTGTATCTTCTGCCAGTTTATCAAAGCTGCCAAATCTTGAATATTCCGCTGTAATTGGGTTATTTTCCATCCAGCCACCATTAGCAAACTGATAAAAGTTATCGCCAGGTCTTGCACTCTTGTCAAGATTTTCAAGTTTTATTCCTGCATCCATCTTTTTGTTTGTACAAGCAGTTATTGACACAGTCAATGCTGCAATAATAAATAAATACTTCTTCATATTACATAAATTTTGTCTAACTCTCACTTTCAAGCATAGCCTCTTCCCATTTCAATTCGGCCTGCTGCAATTCGGATTTTAATTTTCCGTAGGCTTCAAACATAGCCTGATTCTGTGCTCCTGAAGGTGTAGAAAGCCACTCTTCCATCTCTTTTATAGATGCCGATATTCTATCTACTTCCGCTTCGCACTCTTTTATACGCTTTTCTAACTTTCTTTTTTTCTTCTCTAACTCTTTTTGTGCCAGATAATCGCCCTTACCCTCACTTGCCTTATTCTCTTTTACGGGTTGGTCTGCTCCACGCATCTGACCTATATCGGCCAAAGAGTCTAAGTTTTTCTTGCGGAGAAAATCATATATACCACCAATATGCTCGCGTACTTTTCCGTCGGCAAATTCATACACTTTATCTACCAGCCCATCTAAGAATTCTCTGTCATGACTTACCACTATTACAGTTCCATCAAAAGCTTGAATAGCCTCTTTAAGAACATCTTTCGATGCCATATCCAAATGGTTTGTCGGTTCGTCAAGAATTAACAGATTAACAGGAGTCAGCAACAATCTTATCATTGCCAGGCGACTACGTTCACCACCGGAAAGGACCTTCACTTTTTTCTGGTTTTCTTCTCCACCAAACATAAAAGCGCCCAATATATCATTTATACGGGTTCTTATAGGACCGGTTGCAACATTGTCTATTGTATCATAAACAGTCAGTTCATCTTCAAGTAACTGTGCCTGATTCTGGGCATAGTAACCAATCTGTACATTGTGGCCTATTGTCAAAGTGCCATCGTATGGTATTTGGCTCATTATACACTTTACAAGTGTTGTCTTACCTTCACCATTCCTACCTACAAATGCAACTTTTTCACCGCGTTTTATAGTAAGATCCACACCGCTGAACACAACATGTGCATCGTACGATTTTGCAACGTTTTCACATATTACCGGATAATTGCCGCTACGTATTGCAGGTGGAAATTTCAGATGCATAGCTTTGTTATCTACTGCATCTATCTCTATGGGAACAATCTTTTCAAGCGCCTTAATTCTGCTTTGTACCTGAACAGCTTTTGTGGGTTTATAGCGGAAACGCTCTATGAATTCCTTTGCATCGGCTATCTCTTTTTGCTGATTTTCGTATGCGCGCAGTTGCTGTTCTCTACGCTCCTGACGAAGCACTACAAATTCGTCGTATTTAACCTTGTAGTCATAAATTTTACCACAAGATATTTCAATAGTCCTATTGGTTACATGACCAATAAAAGCCCTATCGTGACTAACCAGTATAACAGCCCCGCTACGTTTGGCAAGAAAGTCTTCCAACCATTGGATACTCTCTATATCCAGATGGTTTGTAGGTTCGTCAAGCAATAGAAGCGATGGGGCTCGCAACAGCAACTTGGCCAGTTCTATACGCATTCTCCAACCGCCACTGAATTCACTGGTTGGTCTATCAAAATCGGTGCGTCTGAAGCCCAATCCCAAAAGTGTCTGTTCAAGTTGAGCCTGATAATTACCACCCCCCATCATCTGATAGCGCTCACTTTCACGGGTAAAATGGTCTATCAGCGCCTGATACTCTTCACTTTCGTAGTCGGTACGCTCTACAAGTTGGTTATTGAGACTCTCAATAAGAGCTTGCTGTTTGTGTATCTCTTCAAATGCTTTCTGCGTCTCTTCTCGAACGGTAGTTGAATCGGTCAGTTTCATAACCTGAGGCAGATAGCCAATAGTCATATCGTTCGATACAGAGACTGTACCCGATGTAGGTTGCTGCAAACCCGCTATGATTTTAAGCATAGTGGATTTGCCTGCACCATTTTTACCAACTAAAGCTATTCTATCCTTATCGCCAACCACATAACTAACGCTATCGAACAATGGTTTGGCCCCGAATTCTACTTTAAGATTCTCAACAGAGAGCATTTCTATCTAATTAAGAAAAAAGTTTTGAAGGATATGTTCCTTCGTTTACCAGTTCCTGAATCTTAGCCACTACGTCAGGACGATCGGCTGCGTATGTTACACCAAACCATTTTGATGTTGTATCCAACACCTGAACAGTTGCAGTTCCGTTTGTAATAAGTTCATTCACCATCAGAGGTATGTAATACTCTGATTTAGGCTTCTCAATATTCTCTTTCAGGAACTCTTTGAAATACTCTTCAGAATATTCAAAGTAATCGGGTGTAAATCCCCATACATTCATAGAAACCGGAGTATTATCAGGTATCATTACCCAATCTTCCCCATCCTTATAACATACATCACCGCTTTCTCTACGTACTATCTCTGTACGTTCAACTACGGTAACCAATTTTTCTTCGGCATTAACTTCACATACGCCTCTGGAAACCTTTCCGTTTTCACTCAAAGTGTTAGCAACGCGGAATCCCACCATAGAATAGGTATTCTTTGCTCCTTCCGGTAATTCAGAAAGAAACTTGCCCATAACCGCAAATGCATCTTTGCCATAGAAATCGTCTGCATTGATTACACAAAACGGTTCATTAACCACATCTTTTGCCATAAGTACTGCATGGTTTGTACCCCATGGTTTTGTTCTCTCTTCCGGACAAGTAAAGCCTTCCGGCAGATTGTCTATACTCTGGAATACCACTTCTGTTGGTATATGTCCCTGATATTTGCTAAGCACAAGATTTCTGAAATCTTCTTCAAAATCTTTTCTTATAACAAAGACCACCTTTCCAAAGCCACCTCTAATGGCATCGAAAACAGAATAATCCATTATAGTTTCACCACTTGGGCCTAAAGTGTCAAGCTGTTTTAAGCCTCCATAGCGACTACCCATTCCGGCAGCCAAAACAACGAGTGTAGGTTTCATTATATATTTATGTTTATGTAATTTTGTGCAAAGTTACATTTTTCATAACTTTGTTTCAATTAAAAATCACTTAATATGAAAAGGTTTTTTACAGGTTTATCAATGTTTATGGTTTTTACTCTGCTTATAGGTTGCCAAAGCAAGAGCAAAACAGGTGTTGTAGATGAGATTGATGCAGATACTGTAATAGTTGATGCAGACCAGTATGTATTGTTTGAAACATCAAAAGGCAGTTTCACAATAAAGTTGTATAGAGAGACACCTCTACACCGTCACAATATGGTGAAACAGGTCCGTAAAGGTATTTATGACGGCCAGCTGTTTTTTGGTGTGCAAAAAAACTATAAAGTTCAGGCAGGCGATCCTAAATCGAGAGGAGCCAAACCGGGAACTGTACTTGGAGTGGATGAAGAAAACGACACCATAATGTCAGAAATTCAGCCAACAAAGTTTTATCACAAACGCGGCGCAGTAGGTCAGGCAAGTTTAAGACAGTTTAATTTTTCAACAAGTCAACAGTTTTATATCATTACCGGTACAAAAAGTAATGATAAAACTTTAGCCAACCAGGAAGAGAAAATCAACAAACGTTACTACAAAGCTGTAAAAGATTCTCTTACACAACCTTATGCAAAAGAAATTATGGAGTACCGTGAAAAGAAATATAACAACAAGATAAGCGTACTCAATGACAAGCTAAATAAGGAGACCGATAAAATTATGGCCACACGTCCGGTCTTCAAATACTCTGCAGAACAGGTAGAAACCTACAAGACTGTAGGTGGTGCTCCTACTTTAGATGGCTTCTACACGGTTTTTGGCGAAGTTATAGAAGGCATAGAAGTAGTTGAAGCCATTACACAGATGCACACGGATAAGAACTATCGTCCAAGTCCCGACGTAAAGATTATTAAAGCTACGCTTATAGACAACCCTCAGGCAACAGAGCCTGCGCCTGCGCAGTAAAGCTACGCCACAAATTATCGTCCGGTAACGGGGCACTTACACATATCTGTTTGTGCGATACCGGATGTTCAAATTTTATATAATATGCGTGCAGAGATATTCCACCATCAGGATTGGAACGCTCTGCACCATATTTTAAATCGCCCTTTATAGGCATACCCATCTTTGAAAGTTGACAACGAATCTGGTGGTGACGTCCGGTCATAAGCTCTATTTCCAGCAAATTGTAGTTTGTAGAACTTCCAACCAGACGATATTTCAGAACAGACTTTTTACTACCGGCAACCTCTTTGTTATATGCAAAAGAACGATTTTTCTGCTCATTACGGACAAGATAATGCACCAATTCTGCCTCTATCTCTTGTGGTCTGTTTTTTACTATAGCCAGATACCTCTTATCCACTTTTCCCAAACGGAACATATCATTCAGTCTGGAAAGAGCTTTGCTTGTCTTTGCAAAAACAACCACACCGCTTACCGGACGGTCAAGCCTATGGGCAACGCCTACAAAGACATTGCCCGGCTTATTGTATTTTTCTTTCAAATAAGCTGCAACCATATCAGACAGGGGAATATCACCCGTCTTATCGCCCTGCACAATTTCGGACGAACTCTTCGATACTATTATTATATGATTATCTTCGTAAAGGACCTTCATTACATACCCATTCCACCATCAACTTGCAGTACCTGACCTGTTATATATGAAGACTGATCTGAAACAAGGAAAAGAGCAGCCTTTGCAACCTCATCTACATCGCCACCGCGCTGCATAGGTATGCCTTTACACCACTCCGTCAGCATCTTTTCATCTAATTTGCCTGTCATTTCAGTCATAATAAAGCCGGGTGCCAAAACATTGGCTCTAATGCCGCGCGATGCTAACTCTTTGGCAATAGATTTGGTAAAGCCTACCAATCCGGCCTTTGATGCAGCATAATTCGCCTGTCCTGCATTACCATGAATACCAACAACCGATGATACAGATAGTATATTTCCACTACGCTGACGCATCATCAATGGCACGCAAGCGCGCACATAATTGAAAGCCGATTTCAAATTTGTATCTATTACATCATCCCACTGCTGTTCATTCATTCGCAACAACAGACCATCTCTGGTTATACCGGCATTGTTTACCAATATATCTATTTTGCCAAACTCTTTTACTATTGACTCTACTACTTGATTTGCATTTTCAAAACTTGCTGCATCAGACTGAAAACCTTTGGCTTTAACTCCAAAATCTGCCAACTCCTGTTCTACTTGATTTGCACGTTCTACACTATTCACGTATGTAAATGCTATCTCCGCACCCTCGGCTGCAAAACATTTAGCCATTGCATAACCTATTCCTCTTGTTGCGCCTGTTATAAGAGCAACTTTTCCTACTAACTGTTTCATTATATGTTATTTATATTCTATCTATACATCCTAAGATACCAAACACCATTCTTTGTGTATCCTGTTTTATCTCTTCTCTTGTATTACCTTTCCACAAACGTCCACTTATATATGGCACTTCAAAACCGCGCATACAGTAATTTATAACATCTGCCGCACGCTTTACATTCGACACATGAAAAACCCCAATAGATTTACCTTCCATAATTACACTTTGCAGTATCACCTTCTCTTGTTCATCAAAGTCCTTTCTAAAATGCTCCAAATACCAAATATTCCTAAAAAAAGATGATTTTAGCGTACCATTATTATCGACCACCTCTTTAAGTACTTTAAAATGGGCATATATCAATTCCATTATCTTTTGATGAACAGGCATCTCAAGCGCAACGACCATTTCCAAACGCTCCAATACTCTGGACATTTCATTTGAAATTACAGCCCTATATACATCTATTTTGCTTTCATAATACGAATACAGAGTTCTACGGCACAAACCCGATTCAGTTGCAATATCACTCATTGTGGTATTATCAAAACCCTTTCTTATAAAAAGAAGTTTAGCTGCCTCTATTAGCTGTTTTTTGGTCTTTTCTTTCTTCATTACAGAATTTCCGTCAGAATTTCTTCACAAAAGTAACTATTTTGTGCATTAGAAAAGAATAAATCTGCAAAAAGTTGCAACATATATAAAAAGTACTTACCTTTGCACCATCAAAACATCGCGGAGTGGAGCAGAGGTAGCTCGTTAGGCTCATAACCTAAAGGTCGGAGGTTCGAATCCTTCCTCCGCAACTAAAAAGAAATGCAGGACTTTTCAGCCCTGCATTTTTTTTATGGTTTTCTGCTTACCACAAACTTTGAGAAGTAATAAACTACCATTCCTAAAATGGGAAGAACCCAGATAACTATCCCCCAAAGGAGTTTCTTCATATTATCTAAATCCTTTCTATACATTATAACATCAAATAATGTTAGAATATTTGCAATAACTACCAATACAGGAATCAATGCATCAAACATAATTCTTATCTGCTTATTCAGTTATGGTAATATTCTCTTCTACCTGTTCTACAACTTCTATCGGAGCCTCCTCTTTATTCTTATTCCATTCCAAACCTATGCAAGCAAGTTTGTTATTAAAGAAAAGAATTGCAAAAACAGCAACAAGAGCAATAAAGATTGTAATGGTCCACTTTTTCCATTTTGGCATCTCTTTATCGGCAAATGGATCAGACTTAATATTCATTACAGGAATCTTTGCAAGTTTTGTCAATGTTGCACCAAACTTAACATTAACCTTAACCTTAGCATTCATAGCCCAACCATTGGCATTAAGAAGTGGAGACAAATCACGCTTGCGCAACTTCATTTTTGCCATCAACATAGAAGGTCCTGATATAATAAGCATTATCACCAATAATACCACAAGAACCTGCCAAACTGAAAGATCGATAAACTTGTCGAATATTGATGCCAAAGCTGTTCCCAAAGCGCCAACAGCCATACCTATTGCAGCAAAGATACCTGCAAATTTTGCTATATCAAATGGTGGTTTAACCTCTGCCGGAGCTGTTCCCGCAGCTGCAGTTGCCGGAGCTGCTGAAATTTTGGTTGTTGCATCTTTCATTATCTTGGCATCTTTTTCGGCTGCAAACTTATTGATTGTATTCTCTACTGCCTCTGCCATCTTTCTATATGGCGAGAAGAACGCCTGTCTAATGCTAATTGGGTTATCTACAATCTTCACAACTGTAGCATCCCAATCTTTTCCGTCTCTATCGTAAAAGATTGCATTTTTACCAACACGCAAATCGTTTATATCGCCATCAGTAATTATTGCAGCAATAGTCATCTTGGCAGCACTGTGCTTAGCCACACAGTCACAATACAAAATATACATTCCGCTCAATCCTGACGATGCTGCCGATTTTGCCATATCAGGAACTTTAATACATAGTTCACAGCAACGCTGATCTATAAACAGATTACCTGCCAGGAATAGCGCCTTTGACTTAGGTTTATAGAATTCACTGAATGTAACAAAGTTGCATAGCAAGGAATAGTAATCTCTATATAGGTGCAATAACTTATCTACTGCATCAATTGAATTTGCTTCACCCTCCAATGCTTTATCTTCGGCAACAACAGCGAGCAAAGCCTCTTTCTTGTTACTATCTAACAACTCGGCAACTCTGTCATAGCCTAACTTTTCAACTATATTGCCAGCTTTTGATGATTTCCAGGCAATATATGCAGCAAACTTTGAAAGAATAGAATTCCATTCAGTCTCTGTAATAAATTGGGCATTTGGATAATCTACATCTAAAACAAGAGCTTTCAAATTTGCCATGGCAGACTGCCAAGCCGGATTCAATCCTTCACTTACTGGAAGTTCTCCTGCAGCTGTAACACGTGCCAATGGATATAGTGCTATCTCATCATTGCATAGGGACAAATCCTTATCACTAATAGCAGCTATTCTATCAGCTGTTGCATCAAGTTTTGCAGTAGTTTCAGAATTGAATGCTGCCAATTTACATCTCATAAAGTAATCGGCAATCTTCTCCTTTACGGCTAAACAAGCCTGCAAAGCAGCTTCAGTATTATCACCATACGGAAATTCTGCTTCACCTGCAGCATCCTTCCATGCTTTATACTGTTCCAATGCAGCATAGAATTGTTCCAATTGGTCAGCGGTAATACCATTATCACCGCTTCTATCCATAGTACCACCTGTTGCCGATATACAATCTGCAATAACTGCCTTCAACTCAGCATCATCGGTAGAGAAGTCTGTTATCACTCCGTCACCATTGAACTGTGTTTTTGAAAAAATTGCAATACTATCAGCTGTATCATTTATAGAGATACTATCTTTCTCTAATCCAAGATTCTTTAAGATCTGGATTGCAGATGCTTTCAGTTGTTTTCCTTCTACATCATCTTCATTGAATGCAGACAACGGTATAAAATTGTCCTTTTTCAGCAACAAATCAGGATCATTAATGATTTTTGTCAGCCATTTTGCTGCTGCTACCATTTCATTAACATGAATCCTTCCATCCGCGTTGGTATCAAGTATTGACAAAGTTTTCTTGTCCAATATAACACCATCCACAGGACAACTCAATACAGTCCATAATTTCTGGTCTAATTCGTCCAAATGAGCTATTGCCTGACCATTATCAATGCAAACTCTAGTTACGCCACCTATTGTGGTAAAATTCCATTTATACTTATCCATATATATTTATAAGATTATTCGTTTTGAATTGCAAACTTACATAAAGAAAATGACTTATATATCTTTTTGCAGAATTTTAATAAAAAACTGTTAAGTAGTTTTATTACAAAAGTTCATTTACCATTACTGAAAACTGCTGTGGTTTAATTCCCCACGACGGCGCAAGTAATAGCCCGGGAGGTGTTTCTGAAACAAATCTGTCAAGAGCAATATCTTTGCGCAGCAGACGAATAAAATCTGCTACAAGTTCTGCATATTCCGTAGGAGTAAATAGATGAGCTACATCTTTATTATCTTGGTACATCTTTGCCAATAGAGTATTCTTTATTATTTGCAACTGGTGCAGTTTTAGAGTAGATATTGGTAATTCTGATATACGGGTTGCATGATTTAACATCATATCTCTGCTTTCACCGGGGAGCCCCAATATTATATGCACACCTACTGACACCCCTATATTATATAAGGTATTAATGGCAGAAACCGCACATTCATAAGTATGCCCTCTATTGATACGCTCAAGAGTTTCATTACAGGTCGATTCCACCCCTATTTCCACTAATAAATATGGATGATTTTCCTCTGCAAGATTTCCAAAACGTTTTGCAAAATATTCCATCAAAGTATTCGAGATACAATCAGGACGCGTTGCTACTACAAGACCTACTACACCCGGAAATGCTAAAGCCTCTTCATAGAGTTCTATCAGTTTTTCCGTATCGGCATAAGTATTCGTATATGACTGAAAATAGGCAAGATATCCATAAGTTGCCTGCTTCTTACTAAAAAAAGCGACACCATCTTCTAATTGTTTGGTTATACTACCTTTAGAATTATGTGCATACGCGGGGTTAAAAGATGCATTATTACAATATATACAGCCCCCCGTACCTATTGTTCCATCTCTATTTGGACAACCAAGATTTGCATTTATGGCTATTTTCTGTATTTTTCCGGGAAAAATAGTAGCCATATAATCGGCCATAGTGTAATACCATCTCTTTGTTTGCATAACTACAAAGAATCACTGCAAGGTTTTAACAATCTGGTTCAGCCATTGTTTTAAATCACTTTTCCACTGTTCAGCATATACAAAATTACTATTTGCAAACCATCCATGACCACCTACCGGATAAACATGCAATGTTGCCGACACCCTATTTGCTTGTAACGCATTGTAATATTCAATACTATTCTTTACTGGTACTAAACCATCATCAGAATTAGCCATAATAAATGCCGGCGGAGTATCTTTTGTAACCTGTTTCTCGTTACTGTATAATTCTATCATTTCTGCAGAAGGCTCTTTACCTAATAGATTATAAACCGATCCATGATGAGAGAAAGACAAATCGGCTGTTATTACAGGATAGAACAATATCTGAAAATCAGGACGATGATCAGGAGTGTCAAAATGGGTAGCAGCTGTAGCTGCCAAATGTCCGCCAGCCGAACATCCCTGTATTCCTAACTTCTTAAAACCATATTCATTTTGCTTTTCATTCAATATATCCATAGCTCTATGCACATCATCCAATGGTATTTCATTGTGTCCATTAGGAAGACGATACTTTAAAACAGCATATACAATCCCTTGACTTGTGTACCATTCAGCAAGTGAAAAGCCTTCTCCACCATTCCACACATCAACATATCCACCACCGGGACAAACCAAAATAGCCAAACCATTACATTTCTCAGGTAAGAAAATAGAAAGAGTTGGTTTAGTAACATTCGATACGTGATCGCCATAATCTTTTTCAGGGCCAGTTAATCCATTATCTGTTGGAGCACCATTAGGCCACAACTCTATAACAGAATTTGGAGTTGGATACTGAGCAAAAATTGCCACACATAAAAGCAAAAAAACTGATAATAACGTTACCTTTTTCATCTTCATTATTTTTGTTTAAAGGTAGTGAAAATCCACAAATAGGCACGTATAAAAAACAGAATAAATATCAATTTAAGCATTTAAAATAACCTATTTTACACAATGATACAAATCTTAATCATTTTGACCCAAATCTTAATGCAATTCTACACTTTTGTCAACACTCAAATTTGCATGGAATTTATCTATAGTGTAAATTTGTAATAGACAAGGAAAGGGAAAAAGCAATATAAAGCACGTACCTTTCCAGTTGGTATTAAGAAGCAAAACAGATAAAAATAATATGGCAAAAAAGCAGGTTATAATAAGAAAACAGAATTTATAAATGTACAATACTGATTAGAATTATTCCTATAAAACTCTGTTAATATCGTTCAAGAATTGGAATAATCTTGTATAATACCTTGTTTAAACACCCGGCCGACAGAAAATTCGCTCTCCATAATTTTCTGTCGGCTACTTTTTTTTGTAATCTCACTCTAACTGGTACCATAAATCACATGAAAGTTCCAATTAAGGAGAGGTTGATTAATAGCCAGGATTCAATAAAATCTGCTATTGAGATACATTTATACAATAAAATAAAAGCACCTTATTAACAAGAAATTCACGCATAAAATTAGAATAAAAATCCATTACAAAACACAAAAAACATATCTCCATAACAAAGAGACAATTCTTAATGATTTTGACCCAAATCTTAATGAATTTCCACACTTTAGTCAACACTCAAATTTGCATAAAATTTATCAATAATGTAAATTTGTAATAGAAAGAAAAAGGGATACAGACAGTTTTAAACGACATCCTTTAAAACTTTCAGAAACTATGTATAACTATAAAAAAAGGAACAGATAAAGAGAAATAGAAATACAATTGTACAATACAAAACATCGATATTCCTAAAGCAACTCTATTAATATCGTTCAATAAAAAGGGAATTATTTTGTACAATACTATGAAAGCACCAGACCGACAGTAAATTTGCTCTCCATAATTTTCTGTCGGTCACTTTTTATATACACTCCATACTATTTACAAACAGCTCTTATTGTACCACCATGAAATCTATGAGAAGAATATAAATAAAAATCCTCTGAATAGATATATAAGTTATACGCACAATCAGGACTATAATCGCACAGGTTACTAATCCAATAATCACCAAAACAACCAGAATAACGATTATTTCTACCAGTCAAACCGGATGTTGCTTTATAGACTATAAGAGAGTCTTCCTCGTAGTGTTAACAGGAAACAAAAATGTATAAGCACAATAAAAAGAGTAAACTATTCAATCGTTTCATAGAAATAACAATTAGGTATCAACAAATGTATAAAACATTAATAATCAACTCTTATTTGAACATAATTTTCAATTAAAATTAATACGTAGGCTCCAAGCAAATACCCAAATAGTAGTGGAAACTGAAGGACTATCTGTGAGTAGCGGAATACCGCTACAATTACTAAATAGTAATAGGGTGTGTTTGTGAGGCGTGGTCGCCCGCGACTCGTGAGCGGGTACCTCGTAGGAACGAAAG
>CALEFD010000076.1 GCA_937876995.1 uncultured Bacteroidales bacterium
AGTATTGATGCACTTAAAGAACTTATAAATCGTATAGAACAGGAGGGTTAAATAACAAGCTAATTAACACCAAAAGCTATATGGTCTGAATGTTTATAGTGGAGATTTGTACTCTTTTGACTTTTAAACAACTAATTTTTATAGATAATATTTTGATATGTTGATAAAAATATCTTATTTTGCAAGGAGTATTAATAAATTAATATGTTGTATGAATAAACACATTCGTTTTTTTGTTCTATGTGTGATGCTTATAGCACCGCAAGCTCTTTTAGTGGCGCAGACATTTGGACCCCGAATATTATCTATGAAAGATGTGGTGGGGCTGGCACAAGAGAATTCTATCTCTGCCATGACCAATAGGAATATGTTTTTATCTTCTTATTGGAGTTATCGTTCTTACAAAGCAGAGCTACTGCCTTCGTTGAATTTAAGTGGTAATCTGGCCAATTTTAACCGTTCTTTAGTGGCGCTTCAAGATTATAATACGGGTGCTATTAGCTATAGAACCAATTACAATCTGACTAATGAAATGACTATGTTTGTTAGCCAGAATATTCCGTTTACCGGTGGTACGCTTTCTCTATCTACAGCTATGTCCCGTTTGGACCAATATAGTCCTACGCGTCTTACTACCTACTATGCACAACCTGTATATCTTTCATATATTCAGTCTCTATGGGGGTATAACCGTTTTAAGTGGAGCAGGCAGATAGAGCCTAAGAACTATGAAGTTGCCAAACGTGAATATATAGAGAATATGGAGCAGGTGGCACAGAATGCTGTAATGTATTTTTGGAACTATGCTTCCGAAAAAGAGAATTATGAAAGGGCATTGACCAGTTTTGATGAGAGTAAACGGCTGTATGCTGCGGCTCGGACTCGTTTTAATATGGGTACTATTTCTAAAGATAATCTGTTGCAACTGGAACTGAAGATGCTAAATGATTCTCTCTCTATAAGCAGTCGTGAAGTAAGTTTGAAATCTGCTTTAAACAGACTGTGTTCTTATATAGGTTATCAAGAAGATACGGAACTTACTTTGACTATAGATTATAATATCCCGCATATTTCATTGGTTTATGAAGAGGTGCTGGAGCGTGCCATGCAGAATTCGTCGTTCAGCATTAATCAGGAGATTCAGTCTTTGCAGGCAGACCAGAGTGTTGCGCAAGCAAAAGCCAACAGGGGTCTTTCGGCTTCCATAAATGCACGTTTTGGTATGTCAGGTTCTGCAGAAAGAATGAACGAAACGTTTGTGGCACTGAAAGATCAAGAGGTGGTGGGAGTATCTTTAAATATTCCTATAGTGGATTGGGGTTTGGGCAAGGGACGTGTTAAGATGGCACAGGCTCAGGCAGAGACCACAAAAAGCCGTTTGGAACAGAATATGATTGATTATCGTCAGGATTTGATGACTCAGGTAATGCAGTTTAATAACCAGTATCACCAATGTGAAATTTCCAGAAAGGCTGCCGAACTGGCAGATGAAACTTATAATCTGGCTCTTAGGAACTTTGGACAGGGAAATATGAGTGTTACTAATCTGAATCAGCTGAAGAATGAACGCGATAATGCATATAGTCAGTATATTAGTAATGTGGCATCGTTCTGGAGTAGTTATTTTGGTATCAGAAAGACTACGTTGTATGATTATATTACCAATACTGATATTAGTGCTGAATTTGATAAACTTGTAAAGTAACTTTATTAATATGAACTATATGAATTTGAAGAATTTGACTCTCCTGTTTGTTACGGCATTTTTGGGTATGTCCTTAACGGGGTGTAATGCCAAAAAAGAGAACACAAACCAAGAAGAGATGGCTCGTGGTAGCTATTCTGTAGAGAAAAATCAGGTTACGGTAGTACCATTGGAACGCAAAACTTTTAACAAGCAGCTTATTTGCAATGGTAAATTGGAGGCTTATAGCAAGGTTAATTTGCAGTTTGCAGCACAAGGTGTAGTGGCTGGTGTAAATGTTACTGAGGGAGCGTATGTTAAGAAGGGGGCTGTGATGGCTTATTTGAATAAGGAACAGGCTCAACGTCAGTTGGAACAGGCTGAACTCTCATTTGACAAGGCAGAACTGAATCTGGCAGACAGACTGTTGGATTATGGTTATGCGCTATCCGATACAGCCTCTATTCCGGCAGAACAGAAACGTGTTATCTATATTAATACCGGTTTTCTGGATGCCAAAATGGCTCTGGAAAATGCTGAATATACCTACAGAAATTCCGAACTGAAGGCTCCGTTTGCAGGTAAGGTGGCAAATTTGAAGGGTAGAGAATTTGAACAGGCAGGTCAGTTCTGTACTTTGATAGACGATAGTAAATATTATGTTCGTTTTAGTGTGCTGGAAACGGAATATTCTTTTGTGTCGGTAGGTCAGGCTATTAAAGTTTCTCCTTTTGCCGATGCGTCGGTAGTGGTAGAAGGTAAGGTGGTTTCTATAAATCCTACGGTTGACAGTAGAGGTCAGATAGCGGTTACTGCCGTTATACAGGGTGGTACAGGTCTGATAGATGGTATGAATGTCAGGGTTCTGGTAGAGAATAGCATACCGGACCAATTGGTTGTACCAAAGAGTGCGGTGGTTATTCGCGATAATTTAGAGGTGTTGTTCCGTTATGTGGACGGACGTAGCCTATGGACTTACGTTAATGTGCTTATGTCTAATACAGAGTATCATGTGATAGAAGCAAATTCAGATCGTGGTGCATCTATAGAGGTAGGCGATTTGATAGTTACTTCCGGTAACTTGAACTTGGGCGATGATACTCCAATAGAAATAGCAGAATAGTAATATTATGTTTAAGGGGTTAATTCATAGGCCTATAGCGGTTATAATGACTTTGGTGGCCATTATGATTTTGGGTGTGGCTGCCATACGTTTGCTACCGGTATCGTTAGTGCCCGATATTGATGTTCCGCATATTACGGTTCAGGTGACATCGCCCGACAAATCGGCAAGAGAACTGAATGAAACTATGGTAGCACCTCTACATTCGCAGTTGGTGCAGATTCCAAATCTGGAGAATATAACAAGTACTGCAAAAGATGGAAGTGGTATTATAGAACTTACTTTTAAGTATGGTGCCGATGCCGATTATATTTTTATAGATGTTAATGAACGTGTGGATAGAGCTATGGCTTCTTGGCCACAAGGAGAAGAGCGTCCGCTTATAGCCCGTGCCAGCGCTACGGATATTCCTGCTTTTTTTGTGAATATTACTTTGAAAGAAGAATCAAAGAACAGGAATTTTCTTGAGATGAGTGATTTTGTAAGGCAGGTTATAGTTCGCAGGTTTGAACAACTGTCAGAAATTGCCATGGTGGATGTTTCCGGACAGATGTTTTCCCAACTGTTGGTTATTCCTGATATGGAGAAACTTAGGTCTTTAGGTATAGATGAAAATACTTTAACATCTGCTATTCAGAATTCTAACATTCGTTTGGGTAGTCTCTCTATACGCGACGGTGAATATCGTTTTGATGTTCGTTTTGAATCTGCTATTCTGAGCAAACAGGATGTGGAAGATGTTTATCTGAAGATTAATGACAGGGTTTTCCAAATTAAAGATTTGGCTAAGGTGCGCGAAGAGCCGCAAGTAATGAAAGGTATGACTACTTCTGACGGTAAACAGGCAGTGACTCTTGCGGTTATTAAGCGTTCCGATGCCCGTATGGCAGAACTTAAGCATAATGTGGATAGACTGATGAAGTCTTTAGAAGAGGATTATCCCGATATGGAGTTTGTGATAACCAGAGACCAAACCGAATTGTTGGATTATTCTATTAATAATATGGTGCAGAATTTGGTGTTTGGTGCGCTGTTTGCCTGTATTATTATCTTCTTCTTTATGCAGGATTTTCGTTCTCCGTTGTTGGTGGTGGTTACTATTCCTACGGCATTGGTTCTATCTTTCTTGTTCTTCTATGTGTTTAAGATTTCTATCAATATTATATCGTTATCCGGTTTGGTACTGGGACTTGGTATGATGGTGGATAACTCTATCATCACTATAGATAATATTACGCAGAGATGGCAAAAAGGTGAATCTTTAGATGTGGCCTGTGTAAAGGGTACTCAAGAGGTGTTTGCCCCTATGCTCAGTTCGGTGCTTACCACTTGTGCTATTTTTATTCCGCTTATCTTTCTGAATGGTATTGCAGGCGCTCTGTTCTACGACGAAGCTATGGCTGTGGCTATTACTCTGTTCTCTGCATTGATAGTTTCTGTTCTGCTTATTCCGGTGCTTTACTATAGGATTTACAGAAAACAGACTTGTTTTACTCCGAATGCTTTTATAGAACGTCTGGGTGTGAATAAGATTGATACAGTTTATGAACGCGGACTTAAATGGTTTTTCCGTCACAGAGGTGTAATGTGGTCTATTTTTGGTGGTTCGCTGTTGCTGATAGGTTTGCTGTTTGTTAAGTTAGATAAGCAGAAACTGCCAGATATGTCGCATACAGATATGCTGGTAAATATTGAATGGAACGAACGTATTACGCCCGAAAGAATGGATGAAAGGTGTGTGCAGATAATAAGCAGTTGCGCTGATAGTGTGGAGCAGTATTCTGTTTTGGCAGGAGCTCAACAGTTTGTATTGTCACATACTAAAGAGATGTCGCTTTCTGAGAGTCTTATTTATGTTAAGGCGGCTTCTGTGGAAGAACTGGAACGGCTGGAAGATTCTATCTCTGAATATCTGCGTAAGGAGTGGCCGGAATCGGTGTTTTCTTTCCATACGTCGGGTAATGTGTTCGAAATGATCTTTGCTGAACAGGAACCGCAGTTGGTGGCTTGCTTGAAACGTAATGATGGCAAGACTGCAGATCCGGAACAGCTAAATGAACTGCTGGCAGAAATCAGGGCGGTTCTTCCGGGTGTTGATGTGCAACCTGCAGAATGGAATGAATATATTGAGCTGATAGCCGATCCGGAACGTTTGGTTATGTATGATGTGGATTATTCCAACATTCTCTCTTATCTGCGTAATTCAATGAATGAAAACGAAGTGCTGCGCGTAAATAAGGGTAATGTATCTATGCCGGTTATGATAGGTGTAGGCGAAAAAGAGGCTAAAGACTTGGTACAGGGTGTATATATAGATTCGTATCGTGGTGGTAGTGTCCCGCTGGAACTGTTGCTGAAGGAGACCAGAAACCGAGATCTTAAAACTATTACTATGGGTGCCGAAGGTGAATATTATCCGTTGGTGCTTGATATAGAGGGTGGTAAGGTGAAACAGGTAATGGATGTTATAAGGAAGACAGTGAAAGATGGCAATACTTTCCAGGTAGATTTCAAGGGTTCTTATTTTACTAACAGACAGATGATAGAGGAACTCTGTCTGGTTCTTGTTATCTCTATTCTGTTGCTCTTCTTTATTCTGGCAGCTCAATTTGAATCTTTGTTGCAACCGTTTATTATCCTATCGGAACTTATCATTGATATTTTTGCCGCTATGTTGGTGCTGTGGATTTGTGGTGTCAGCCTGAACCTGATGTCTATGATTGGTATTGTAGTGATGTGTGGTATTGTTATTAACGACTCTATTCTTAAGGTGGATACTATTAACCGTCTGCGCAAAGATGGAATGGGGTTGAAGCATGCTATTATGGAGGCTGGAGGCAGACGCTTAAAGTCTATCCTTATGACATCGCTTACTACCATACTTGCCATTGCTCCGTTCTTGGTTCGTGGTGATATGGGTAGCGATTTGCAATATCCGCTTTCACTGGCTTTGATAGCCGGTATGGTGGCAGGTACTTTGGTGAGTGTGTTCTTTATTCCTTTGGCATATTATGTCATTTATAAAAATACTGAAAAGAGATAGCTTTGGAACAAAATACAAATAATACTTGGAAAATATCATCGTTTTCGGTTATTCTGATAATGATTGTACTGATGATAGTGGGAGCGGTTACGTTACCACTGCTGAATGTGCAGTATCATCCTACTACGGGAACAAATAATGTAACTGTAAGTTTTAGCTACATGGCCTCTGCCCGTGTGGTGGAGAATGAAGTTACGTCGTTGGTAGAGGGAGCTATGAATACATTATCGGGCGTAAGCGATACCAGAGCGGTATCTTACAATGGTGGTGGTTATGTATCTATCACCTTTAAAAAGGGTACCGATATAGAGACTGCCAGATTTGATGTCTCTACCCGTTTAAGACAGATTAGAGATAGGTTGCCACAGGGAGTTTATCCCTCTGTAGGCGGTTCTATTTCCGGACGAAACAACTCTACTACAGACGTGCTTTCATATACTGTGAATGCCGATATGCCGGCACAACAGATTCTGGAGTATGTGGAGAAGAATATTGTTACACCTATTTCGCGTGTGGATGGTGTGGAAAAGGTTACTACATCGGGGGCTATGCCTTTTGAATGGGTGCTTACCTTCAATCCTAACTCTTTGCGTGCCGCAGGGCTTTCTCCCGGCGATTTGAGTGCTGCTTTTAACAACTATTTCAATAATAGTATTGTGGGAACCCAGGTGCTGGACGATCGTTTGATGTTGGTGCGTCTGACTACTACCGATTTGCAGGGTGAACTGGAACGTATTCCTGTAAAAATGGTGAATGATCGTCTTTACTATATGGGCGATTTTGCTAAGGTTACTTATCAGGAGCAGTTGCCATACTCTTATGACCGAATAAACGGACTGAATACTATTGATATTCGTGTGATGGGACAGGAGGGTATCAATATTTTGAATGTGTCTGATGCTGTTAAACTGAAGATGGAGGAACTGAAAGAGAAGTTTCCTGCCAATTTTGCTATTGAACAGACTTACGATGCATCGGTATCATTGAAATCGGAAATCAACAGAATTCTTTTCAGGGCATTGCTCTCTTTGATTATACTGCTGGCTTTTGTCTTTGCAGTGAGCAGAAGTTTTAGGTATCTGTTTGTAATGTCATTGACTATTGTTGCAAATCTGTTGTCGGCAGTTATTTTCTATAATCTGTTCGATATCCAGATAGAACTGTACTCTATGGCGGGTATTACAGTGTCGTTGGGTATTATTATTGATACTGCCATTGTTATAGCAGACCACTATTCATACTATGGTAACAGAAAGGTGGTGCTATCTATAATTGGTGCCTTATTTACTACCATAGCTGCGCTAATGGTGGTCTTCTTCCTACCTGAGAGTGCGCGTGCAAATCTTACAAACTTTGTTTGGGTTATAGTAATAAACCTTACCATCTCTATGTTTGTGGCATTTCTCTTTGTGCCGGCTTTGCTTGATAAGATTCCGCTAAATGCAAAGGGTGTTGTAAAGAGTAGCTTTAAACGTCGTAGAAGGTTGATTAAACAGACTGAACGTTACACCAATATGGTTTTATGGGGCAGAAAGCACAGATGGGTGTTTGTTCTGTTTATTCTGTTGGGTTTTGGTATCCCTATTCAGTTATTGCCTTCTAAGGTGGTGCATAAAGATATGGCACAGAAAGATGTGGGTTACACTTATTATCCGGAAGAGGCATACAAAGGTGGCTTGGTGGGGTTGTATAATTCTACTATAGGTGGTAAATGGTATCAGCAGAACAAACTGTTCTTTGAATATCCGTTGGGTGGTGCATTGAATGTATTTATGAAGGCCAGAAGCGGAAGTTCGGGTTTTAATCGTAATGAGACGCCGGAAGTGGTAATGAGTATTTATGCAAATATGTCAGAAGGTTGTACTGTACAGCAGCTGAACGATATTGTGGTGGAGATGGAAAACTGGTTAAGTCAGTTTGATGAAATTAGTACTTTCAGAACGTCGCTGTCCGGTACATCGGGACGTATAGAGGTGCATTTTAAAGATGAATATGAACATACCTCTTTCCCTTACGAACTAAAGAGTGCCGCTTGGAAAAAGGCTTGTGGATATGGTGGCGCCACTTGGGCTATTCCGGCACTCGATTCAAATGATAATTATCTGAGTAACAGTGTTTATCGTACGTCGTGGAGTAATTCCCTTACTCTAAGAGGTTATAACTACGATATGCTTTACCGTTATGCAGAAGATTTGATTGATTCTTTAAAAGCAAATAAACGTGTCTCCGATGCCGGTTTTTCTGCCGGATATAACTCTTTTGTGGCGAATGAATTCAGCCTGAAATACGATAGGGAGAAGATAGTTTCAAATGGTTTGAATCTGTATCGCTACTATTCATTTTTGGGTGAACAATTGTATAATAGTAACATAGGTTCGGTATTTGATGGTACAGAAAATACTCCTGTTCGTCTTATATCGGCAGAACGTGATTATTTCGATTTGTGGCATATCAGGAATGATATGGTGGATATAGACAGCGTAAAGACCAGACTGAACGATATAGGCAGTATAACTAAGCGCAGAACTGGTTTGGATATAGAAAGGGTGAATCAGGAGTACGTAATCTCTGTGGGCTATGAATTTATAGGTTCTTGGGAACTGCGTGGCGCTATGGAGAGATATCATGTGGACCGTTTGAACCAAACGCTTCCCATGGGTTACAGCGTAGATGGTGAATCGTATGGCTTTGGTATGGATACTCAGAAACAGTGGACTATTCTGGTGCTGGTTATTATTGCTGTTATTTTCTTAATTTGTTCTATTCTGTTTGAATCGTTTAAACAGCCGTTTGCCATTATTATGATGATTCCTGTAAGTTTTATAGGTATGTTGCTGGTATATCCTATCTGCAAATCGGATTTTGGTCAAGGAGGATTTGCTGCTATGGTTATGCTTTCGGGTATTGTGGTTAATGCGGGTATTTACATCACTACAGAATATCGTACTGTGTGCGGGGCAGTTGGAAAAGCCGGTATTCCAATTTATGTGAAGGCTTATAACAGAAAGATAGTTCCTACCTTGCTTACTATTCTTAGTACTGTGTTGGGATTGATTCCTTTCTTGTTTGATGGTAAAAGTGATCCGTTCTGGTTCTCGTTTGCCATTGGTGTAATGGGTGGCATGCTTTTCTCTGTTGTTGCCATCTTCATTACTCTTCCCGTCTTCTTTCCCCTTAAATCATAACTTTTGCTACTTTTTGTTACATTTGCATCTGAGTAATATAAATATGGTTAAACATATGACTAAGGAAGAACTTAAAGAAAGAATAGCTGATTTGGAATGGGAGGACTTTGAAGCAAAGACTGCTAAAAGTGAATTGCCCAAGGATATTTGGGAAAGTGTCAGTTCTTTCTCCAATTGCTATGGTGGTTGGATAGTTCTTGGTGTGAAGCAAGAGGGTAAAACGTTCTCCATTCAGGGTGTGGATAATATCGAAAAATTGGAGCAAGATTTCTTCAGCACATTAAGGTCGCAGAAATTCAATGCCCAGTTGATTGCTCAACCAAAAAGATATATTATTGATAATAAGAAGATTTTAGCATTCTATATACCTGCGTCAAAAATCAGACCCATTTATTACAATGTACCTTCAAATACATATATACGAATGGGAAGCGGTGACCAGCGAGCAACAGAAGCGGAAATTAACGCAATGTTCCGCGACCAATCATTTGGAATAAAGACAGAACAGTTTATTCCTACGAGCAATTTTGATATGGTCAACAGTGCTTCATTGAAGTCATATAGAAGCTATGTGAAAGCGTATAATCCAGATCGGGCATATCCCGAATTGGATGATGCTTCGTTCTGCAATAAGATTAAATTTTTGAACGATAATGGTGAAATTTCCTATTCGTGTCTCTTGATGTTTGGTAAAGGAGAGTATGTCCAGCAATTTGTACCCACCTTTGCATTAAGTTATCTCGAGATACCCGGCATAGATATTGCCAGTGCCAAGCAGCGTTATACCTATAAATTACCTGAACAGGACAATATTTGGGAATCGTATTTAATTATTATGAGACGATTGCAGACTGTTGTAAATGTACCTTTTGGTAAGATAAATCACCTTGGCGTTGCAGAGCACGATACATCGATGTCTGATATTGTCAGAGAGGCTCTTGTGAATTTCTGCCAGCATGCAGATTACTTTAGCCCTCTTAGGTCTTCGATACATGTATTCCTGAATCGCATAGAGTTCTTGAATGCAGGAAGTTTTCCGGTAGCATTAAACAAGATGGTTGGCAAGTTCTTCTCTATGGCAAGAAATCCGGGTATCTCAAAAATGTTCCGTTGGGCAGATTTGTGTGAGAACGAAGGTTTTGGTCTGGATGAATTGCTATCGTGGCAAAAGATTACCAACTCCAAGGTTGAGATTGAAAGTGAAAGAGAATTTTCGAGAGTAATTTTATATCTCCCTGAAAATGGCGCGAATCTTGGCGCGAATGAGGCTCAAACCGCACAGAGTGGCGCGAATCTTGGCGCGAATGAGGCTCAAACCGCACAGGGTGGCGCGAATCTTGGCGCGAACAAGCAACGCATATTACATGCAATTCAGATTGACAATACACTGTCTGTCCTTAAACTTCAAGTCTTGACCAATATTCCACTACGAACCTTACAACGCGAAGTAAATGAACTGATTGCACTTGGGGTACTCGAAAAAGGAGGAACAAGAAAAAATATTATTTGGACTATAAAGAATATAAATAAGTTAACTTTACAAGACCTGTGATATGAGAAAAAAGTATTCAATATAGCAGTTATGATAACTGAATAAACAGAAGAGGGGTTCGCTTGTGTGATGTGAACCCCTATATGTTTATGACTGGTTTAATTATAGTGAGCGGAGAATATCCATTGTGTCGGTTGCAATCATCAGCTCTTCATCGGTAGGAAGAACTACAACCTTTACTTTGGATTCTTTTGTAGATATGATGCCGTCTTTACCAAACATGACTTCTGCATTTATCTTCTTGTCTATGTTGATTCCCAGGAATTCCAAACCTTCACATACAGATTCGCGTATTTCGTGACGGTTTTCACCTACGCCACCTGTGAATATCACTACATCTACACCACCCATAGCAGCAGCGTATGCACCAATATATTTCTTAATGCTGTAGGAATACATCTGTTTTGCCAATTCTGCGCGTTTGTTACCATCTGCAACGGCAGCGGATACTTCGCGCATATCGGATGATACTCCCGATATGCCTAACAGACCTGATTGTTTGTTAAGCAAGTTGGATATGCCTGTTGGGGTTAATCCCTCTTTTTCCATAATGAATGTAACTGCACCGGCATCGATATTACCGCTACGTGTACCCATCATTATACCGTCTAACGGAGTCAATCCCATTGTGGTGTCTATGCTCTTGCCGTCTTTAACGGCTGTTATAGAACCACCGTTACCTATGTGACAGGTGATAATCTTGCTACCTTCTGCCTTGATTCCCAAATATTCGCAAATCTTTGATGATACGTAGCGATGTGATGTTCCGTGGAAACCATAGCGACGTACACCGTATTTTTCATATAGTGAATATGGAATTGCGTACAGATATGCATAGTCGGGCATTGTTTGGTGGAATGCTGTGTCGAATACACCTACCTGAGGAATGTTAGGCAATAGTTCCTGAACGGCATTTACACCCTTAAGGTTTGCAGGGTTGTGCAGAGGTGCCAAATCGTTGCAAGCTGCAAATGCTTCCAATACATCTTTGGTAAGCAGTACGCTCTGATTGAATCGTTCGCCTCCGTGTACCATTCTATGACCTACAGCGTCCAATTCGTCCAGTGATTTGAGTGCGCCTACCTTTGGGTTGGTAAGCATTTCAAAGATGAACTTTACACCACAAGTGTGTTCAGGAATGTCTTTTTCAATTATCTCTTTTTCTCCGTCAGGTGTGGTAAACTTTAGGAATGATCCTTTCATTCCAATTTTTTCTATACCGCCTTGTGCGGTTACTTCGTTGGCATCCATATCAAATAGTTTGTATTTGATAGATGAACTGCCGCAATTCAATACCAATATTTTCATTTCTTGTATCTTTTATTTTGCAGTCATAGCCTGACAGGCTGTTACTGCTACCATTTTATAAATATCGTCTATGGAACATCCGCGTGAAAGGTCGTTTACCGGACGTGCAATACCCTGAAGGATAGGACCTATAGCATCTGCATTGCCCAAACGCTGTACTAATTTGTAAGCTATGTTTCCTACTTCCAACGATGGGAATACCAAAACGTTTGCTTTACCTGCTATTTCTGAACCCGGAGCTTTGCTTGCGCCTACTGATGGTACTATGGCTGCATCGGCCTGAAGCTCGCCGTCTATCTTTAGTTCCGGAGCAAGTTCTTTTGCCAGTTGCAATGCGGTGGTTACTTTATCTACACATTCGTGTTTTGCAGAACCCTTTGTAGAGAAACTGGTAAGCGCTACTCTTGGTTCGCTGAATCCGGCTACTGCTTTTGCAGTTACTGCAGAACTTACTGCTATCTGTGCCAGCTGAGCTGCATCCGGAACAGGTGTTACAGCGCAATCGGCAAATACCATAATTCCGTTTTCACCGTATTGTGGTGTGTTGGTTATCATAATGAATGCACCCGAAACGCAACTTATGCCCGGAGCTGTTTTGATTATCTGCAATGCCGGGCGCAATACGTTTCCTGTGGTGTTCTGAGCACCTGCCAACTGACCATCGGCATCGCCATTCTTAATTATCAGACAGCCTAAGTAGAGTGGGTCGGTTACTTTTTTTCTGGCCTCTTCTATAGTCATGCCCTTTGATTTGCGAAGTTCAAACAGCAGATTTGCATACTCTTCGCTTTTGGGGTTGTTTTCAGGGTCTATGATAGTTGCCTTGTCAATATTCTTTAAGCCCCATTCAGCAGCCTTTGACGCTATCTCTGCTGCATTGCCTATGAGAATAAGGTCTGCAACTTGATCGGCTAAAAGCATATCGGCAGCTTTTAGTGTTCGTTCTTCTGTTCCTTCCGGAAGTACAATGCGCTGCTTGTTCTGTTTGGCACGCGCAATGATTTGGTTCATCAGTTCCATATATTCTTGTTTTATTTTGTTTTCTGTTAATCGACTGCGAAGTTACAAAACTATTCCATATTTAGGGATATTTCCGGTAACTATCTGATGTTCAAGAATGGCTGTTTATAAATTCAAAAGCCGATTCGGCGCATCTCTCTCCATCTACAGCCGACGATACTATTCCTCCGGCATAACCGGCTCCTTCGCCACATGGGAAGAGGCCTTCCGTAGTGGTGTGTTGCAGTGTTTCGCTGTTTCTAACTATACGTACAGGCGATGATGTTCTGGTTTCGGCAGCAATAAGTGTGGCTTGCGATGTTAAGAATCCGTGACTGCTGCGCCCAAATACCTGAAATGCCTGTTGCATTCTTTTTACTATAAAGTTTGGCATCCAAAAGTGCAGTGGCGATGATATCAATCCCGGTGTATATGATGTGGAGGGTAGGTCGTAGCTTAGTTTGCCATTTACAAAATCGGTCATACGTTGTGCAGGGGCGGTTTGGCGCATGTTGCCGGCTAACCAACAACTGCGTTCCAATTCTTCCTGGAAACGCATCATCAGCAGTGGGTTTTTCATATCGTCATCGTTTTTGGCAATATCCTCTATCCTGGTCTCTACCACCATTCCCGAATTGCTCCATTTGGAGTTTCTGCCGGAAGGTGACATTCCGTTTACCACTATCTGTTCCGGTCCCGATGCTGCCGGTACTACAAAACCACCCGGACACATACAGAAACTATATACTCCGCGTCCATCTACTTGGGTTACGTAGCTATATTCTGCTGCAGGCAGGTATTTGCCACGTCCGTTTTTATTGTGATATTGTAGTCGGTCTATCAGTTCCGAAGGGTGTTCCAAACGGGTTCCTACTGCCAACGATTTGGCCTCTATCTCTATGCCGGCTGTGTGCAGATAGCTATATACATCGCGTGCGGAATGTCCTGTGGCCAAGATTACAGGGCCCATAAACTGTTTTTCTGTACCGTTGTTTACGGCCTCTATGCCTATGGCTCTGTTCTCTTTTATGATGATGCCTGTCATTTTGGTTTCAAAATGGACTTCTCCACCCGATGTTATTATGGTGTTACGCATATTTTCTATCACGCGCGGCAGTTTGTCTGTACCTATATGCGGATGTGCATCGCTCAGTATGGCTGTGCTTGCTCCGTGTTGACAGAATATGTTGAGTATGCGTTCTGTGTTGCCTCTTTTTTTGCTTCGCGTATATAGTTTTCCATCGGAATAGGCTCCTGCTCCGCCTTCGCCAAAGCTGTAGTTCGATTCAGGATTTATTTTGTGTGAACGTGTAATGTCTGCTATATCAGTTTTTCTTTCTCGAACGTTTTTGCCTCGTTCTATGACTATGGGGCGTAAACCGAGTTCTATCAATCGGAGTGCTGCAAACAGTCCTCCGGGGCCTGCTCCCACTACCACTACCGCAGGCTTATCGCTTACATTGGGGTAATCTATTCGGTTGTATTCGCTTTCAGTGGGCTCTTCGTTTATGAATACCCTTACTTTAAGGTTTACAAATATTGTGCGCTGACGGGCATCGATGCTCTTTTTTAATACTCTTACTGCATTGATGGTTCTTACATCGAATCCGCATTGGCGTGATACGGTCTCTTTAATTGCCTGTTCGTTGTAGGCAAATTGTGGCTCTGTTCTTAGTTGTATCTCCTGTATCATTGTTTAACCGAATATGTAGCGGAATGCCTCTTCTACTTTTTGTGCCGGCAGTATCTCTATTTTTATCTTTTTCTTTTCAAGACCTGCCATATTGTTTTTGGGGATGATTATCTGTTTGAATCCTAATTTTTCTGCCTCTGATATGCGTTGCTCTATACGGCTTACGGGACGTATTTCACCCGATAGCCCTATTTCGCCTGTCATACAGATGGTGCGGTCTATGGCTATATCAAGACTGCTGGAGAGTATTGCGCTTATTACAGCCAGGTCTATGGCGGGGTCGTTTACCTTCAGTCCACCGGCTATGTTCAGAAATACATCTTTTTGTCCTAATTTAAAGCCTACGCGTTTTTCAAGTACTGCCAGAAGCATATTCATTCTGCGTATGTCAAAGCCTATGGCAGAACGTTGCGGTGTGCCATAAACGGCTGTGCTGACCAATGCCTGTGCCTCTATAAGGAACGGACGTGCTCCCTCTATGGTGCTGGCTATGGATACTCCGCTCATTCCGCTGTGGTTGTCGCTTAGCAACAGTTCCGATGGGTTTGATACCTCTCGCAGTCCGGATTGTTGCATTTCGTATATTCCAAGTTCTGCTGTACTGCCAAATCTGTTCTTGATAGGGCGCAGAATACGGTACATATAGTGTTGATCGCCTTCAAACTGTAGTACTGTATCTACTATGTGTTCCAATATTTTAGGACCAGCTATGCTGCCCTCTTTGGTTATGTGGCCTATCAGTATGGTAGGGGTGTTGCTCTCTTTTGCGTATTTAAGCAGTGATGCGGCACACTCTCTGACCTGTGTTATACTGCCCGGTGATGAATCGGCATTTTCGGTGGATATGGTCTGTATGGAGTCTATCACCACAATTTCAGGCTGTAACTCTTTTATCTGTCTGTAGATATTTTCCAATGATGTTTCACACAGTATGTTCAGATGCTCTGTTTGCGATATGTCTCCTCTCGACAGGCGTTCTGCTCTTAGTTTGATTTGGCGTGCGCTCTCTTCGCCCGATACGTAGAGTATCTTTTTGTCTTTTACCTGCAGAGCAGTTTGTAATATCAAAGTGGATTTGCCTATTCCGGGTTCTCCTCCTAATAGTACCAACGAACCCTTTACTAATCCGCCGCCAAGTACGCGATTCAGTTCGGAATCGAACATATTGTATCTTATCTCTTCACTACTCTCTATTTCAGAAAGTTGTGTGGGCTCTGTATGTAACTGCGCACCAAATGCTTTTTTATGGATTTCGGCGGGTTTATCGCTTATCTTCTGCTCTACAAATGTGTTCCATCTGCCGCAAGCGGGACATTTTCCACTCCATTTGGGAGTGTCATATCCACATTCGGTACATACGAATGCTGTTTTTTCTTTGTTTGCCATAGTATTATTTTTTGTTCAGTTTTATCCAGACTATTACGCCACGCAGTGAATTTAGCAGGAAGAACAGTGACTGTATCATCATTATTACGGCATATTGTTCTCCTCTGATTGTGGCTATTATCCACATGGTGATTGTGGCGCTGTTAAGCAGTAACCATAAGAACCACTGTTCAATAAATGCAAAGGTCAGTACAAACTGCGTTACTATCATTATGCCTGTACGTACAGCATCCATTACCGGCAGATTACCGTTGGTGGTTTGCAGTATTAGGTATATGACGGCTATCAGTGCTATACTGGATATGGCTGTCAGCAGGCGTTGCTTATTGTTCATCCAACGTGTTTTGATGGTGGCTGTGCCATCGCCTTGCTGTCTCTTTTTCCATTGGAAGAAACCTATGAACTGCATTGGCAGGTTGTAAAGCAGATAGAGCGCTGCTGAACCGTATATCTCTGCGTGCAGGTAGATGTAGCCGTTCAGTATGGAACCTAAAAAACCAAAGATGAAGTTCTCCATTCTGCCTTTTGCGCCAAATATTACACACAGTATGCTGCAGAGTCCCGCTGCAAAACTTACTATTTCAAAGTTCTGCTTTACTATGCAAGATACTATACTCAGTGTTATAAAACCTGCTATAAGAAACCAGTCCCAAATGCGCTGTGTTCTATTCGACGCAAATCCTTTATCTGTTGCTTTTTCTGCTACCATCTCTTCTGTTCTTTTTTTCACGCTGTGAAATTACTGCTAAATTTCTCTTCCTGCAAATTTAGTTTTACTCATACCTAATCTTCCTCCTTTTGTTCTGTCAATTTCTTTACAGAGTCAATTTCGTTGGCAAGTTCCTCTGTGGTAGGAAGGTACAGCTGGTATTCGCTGGAGACCAATTTAATTGCGTCCGCAGTGTGGACGCAATTGGGTAATTTCGATAAAAGACACGTGCTCGTTCTAATTGTCGTACTCCAAATCCGCTGCCATATTCAGGCAAGAGTTGTTTTGACAGATTCTTTATCAGGTATGTTCCATAGTCGGCTCGTTCTTTACCCTGCTGCTCTTCTTCAAATATTCTTTTGCCTAGATTCCAGTACATCTGTACACGACAAAAGTCCACACTACGGACCGCATTTTTACGAGCTTTCTCTATGATGTCTCGAGCATCCAGATAGAGCATTTTAAATGAATGTTCTTCATTAATGTTTAGCTGTTTTTCCTTCATATTTTCGTTTTTCATATTAGTTTTTCCTAACCTTTCAATAGATTATTCATATGTTCGTGGCAATCTGTCCTGTCGGAGCAAATCGACCGATTTCCATAATCTGGTTTCTATTGGTTGTATTTTTCAAAAGATTTATTCTGGTCTAAATCTTCGCAAATATAATTTACGTACGAAGTTACGAAAAAATAATTTAATTAGGTAGGAATTACTGAGATAAAATATCTTAGGATGTTCTTGTGTTATCAATAGAGGTGTATTTCTCTTTTTGCAAATTTTTAAAAAAATGGGCGGTAGATTTTGTTCTTAGTATGGCTTTCACTATTTTTGCACATTATTATAAATAAGTGTTTGATGATAGTATCGAATTATATAGTTGTTAAGATATGGTTGGCTACAACCACAATGTCGCTTAATACCCTTAGGGGTTAGGGAGTGTTAATGTGTTTCTACGTGAGACATGCCGGTGTAAAACGGCGAAACAAAATGAGCGAAATTGTAAATCTTAGCAAACTTTAATATCTATATCAAAGTGAAAGTACTTAAATTCGGAGGCTCTTCGGTTGGATCAAAAGAGAGCATTTTAAATCTAAAGGGAATAGTAGAATCGCAAAGCGATGATGTTATAGTGGTGGTATCGGCTTTAGGCGGTATTACAGACAGACTTATAAATACAGCTAAACTTGCAGCTAAAGGCGATAAACAGTATGAAGAAGAGTTGTCTTTGATGCTGAAACGTCATGAACAGATGATTCGTGATGTGATAGAGGTAAAGCGCAGACGTCGTGCCAATAAACACGTGCGCCAGCTGTTTGATGAACTGAGCGATATTATGCATGGACTGTTTTTGCTGCACGATTTATCTGAAAAGACATTAGATACCATAATGAGTTATGGCGAAAGGTTATCTACACAGATTGTTGTGGAGCTGATAGACGATATCAAATTGTTCGATGCCAGAAACTTTATCAAAACTGAACATAAATCGCCAACACACGCTATAGACAGCAATCTTACATATCAGCTTATACAGGATACATTTAAAGAACTTCCGCACAGGTCGTTAGTGCCGGGATTTATCTCTTCCGATGCACTGACCGGCGAAGTCTCAAACCTGGGACGTGGTGGTTCTGATTATACTGCATCGTTGTTGGCTGCTGCTCTTAATGCGGAATGTCTGGAGATATGGACCGATGTGGATGGTTTCATGACTGCCGATCCGCGTGTAATATCGAATGCTTACACTATTGAATCTCTAAGCTATGTGGAGGCAATGGAACTTTGTAACTTTGGTGCAAAGGTTGTATATCCGCCTACTATTTATCCTGTTTGTTCAAAGAATATTCCTATTCTGATAAAGAATACTTTCAATCCGCAGGGTAAGGGTACTATAATTTTGAAAGAACTGCTTGAGAGTACAAAGACTATTAAGGGTATTTCGAGTATAAACGATACGGCGCTTATTACAATTCGCGGTCTTGGTATGGTGGGTGTGATAGGTGTTAATCATCGTATCTTCAAGACTTTTGCCGAAAGCGGTATAAGTGTGTTCTTAGTTTCACAGGCATCATCGGAAAACAGTACATCTATAGGTGTTCGCAACAGAGATGCCGATTTGGCTTGCGAACTGCTTAATAGGGAGTTCCGTCGCGAAATAGAATTGGGTGCTATTTTCCATATTACTGCCGAAACAGGCCTGGCTACAGTTGCAGTGGTGGGCGAAAATATGCGTCAGAACCCCGGTATAGCCGGTAAATTGTTCGGTGTATTGGGTAGAAACGGTATAAACGTGATAGCTTGTGCGCAGGGTGCATCGGAAACAAATATATCGTTTGTGGTTGAATCTAACTCACTGCGTAAGTCGCTGAATGTTATTCACGATTCTTTCTTCTTGTCAGAATATCAGGTGCTGAATCTGTTTGTTTGCGGTGTGGGAACAGTAGGCAGCAGTCTGTTAGATCAAATAAGAATGCAGCATGACAAACTGATAAAAGAACGTGGCTTGAAACTGAATGTGGTGGGTATAGCACGTGGCAGTAAGGCGCTGTTCAGTCGTGAAGGTATAGATTTGAATAACTATAAAACTGCTTTGGAAAATGCTCCAAAAAGTAATATTCAGATACTTCGTGATGAAGTGATAGGAATGAATATCTTTAATTCAGTGTTTGTAGATTGTACTGCCAGCGATCAGGTGGCAGGTATCTATAAAGATTTGTTGGATCATAATATCTCTGTAGTGGCTGCAAATAAGATTGCAGCATCATCGGATTATTCAAATTATGCAGAACTGAAAAAGACTGCTCGCAAACGTGGAGTGAAATTCCTGTTTGAAACTAACGTGGGTGCAGGTCTGCCAATCATAAATACTATCAACGATTTGATTAACAGCGGTGATAGGATATTGAAGATTGAGGCTGTACTTAGCGGTACTTTGAACTTTATATTTAACACTATAGGCGCAGACTGTAAACTAAGCGAAACTATTCGTCTGGCACAGGAAAAGGGATATAGCGAACCTGATCCACGCATAGATTTAAGTGGAAAAGATGTAATCCGTAAACTTGTTATTCTGGCACGCGAAAGCGGTTATGCATTGAATCAGGAAGATATAGAGAAGGAATTGTTTATTCCACAGCAGATGTTCGATGGCACAATAGATGCTTTCTGGAAGGCATTGCCACAGCTTGACGATGAATTTGAAGCAAAACGTAAGGTTCTGGAAGAATCGGGTAAACGTTGGCGTTTTGTGGCAAGTCTGTCAGAGGGTAAGGGTAAGGTTTCTCTATGCGAAGTAAACGAATATCACCCTTTCTATAATTTGCAAGGCAGTAATAACATTATATTGCTGACTACAGAACGTTATAAAGAGTATCCTATGATGATTCAAGGATATGGTGCAGGTGCGGCTGTTACTGCTGCAGGTGTTTTTGCCGATATAATGAGTATCGCAAACATTTAATACGGAGTTACAATGAAGTATCTGATTATTCTTGGCGATGGTATGGCTGACTGGCCAATTGCCGAATTGGGTAATAAGACTGTACTACAGTATGCCGATAAACCCTATATGGATATGTTGGCAAGCAAGGGACGCACAGGTATGCTGAAAAGTGTTCCTGTAGGTTACCATCCGGGTAGCGAAGTGGCAAATATGGCCGTTTTGGGGTATAATCTGGACCTAGTCTTTGAAGGGCGCGGAGTTCTGGAAGCTGCCAATATAGGTGTAGATTTAAAACCGGGGCAGATGTGTATGCGTTGTAATCTGATTTGTGTGGAGAATGGTAATATAAAGAATCATTCTGCAGGTCATATTTCTACAGAAGAGGCTGCTGAGCTAATGGAGTATCTACAAGAGAAACTTGGTTCTGAAACGGTGCATTTCCACACAGGAATACAGTATAGACATCTGTTGGTAATAGATGGTGCAGACAAACATTTGGAATGTACTCCACCTCATGATGTACCGGGACAACCGTTTATGCCGTTGCTGGTAAAACCGGAAAATCCGCAGGCAGCTGCAACAGCAGAACAGATAAACAGCCTGATACTGGAATCGCAAAAGATTTTGGAAAATCATCCTATAAATGTAAAGCGTAAGGCAGAAGGAAAAGACCCTGCAAACAGTATCTGGCCTTGGTCAGCGGGGTATCGTCCATCTATGAAGACTCTGTCGGACAGATTTTCCTTTATAAAATCGGGTTCAGTAATATCGGCAGTAGATTTAATTAAAGGTATAGGACATTATGCCGGTCTGAAGGTAATAGATGTAGAGGGTGCAACAGGATTGTTCGATACCAATTATGCCAATAAAGCAAATGCGGCTATTCAAGCTTTGAGGGAAGATGATTTTGTCTATCTGCATGTGGAAGCACCGGACGAAGCAGGTCATGAAGGCAATGTAATGCTTAAAGTGCGTACAGTGCAAGATTTGGATAGTAAACTTATAGGCCCTATATATGAAGCGGTAAAAGATTGGGATGAACCTGTAACCATAGCAGTGTTGCCGGATCATCCAACTCCTTGTGAACATCGTACTCATACAGCAGAAGCTGTACCGTTTATTATCTATAGACCCGGTGGAGAAGCTGATATGGTGACGAAATATGATGAGGATTCTTGCAAAGGTGGTGTTTATGGAGTGTTAGAGGCTCCGCAGTTTATTGAGAAATTATTTGAAAAGCAATGAAATATTACAGTACAAACGGAAATTCACCGTTATCTACATTACAGAACGCAGTAGTAAAGGGTTTGGCACCGGACAGAGGATTGTATATGCCGGAACAGATTAAAAAATTGCCAAAACAGTTTTTTGACAATATAGAAAACCTTTCATTTCAGGAGATTGCATATCAGGTGGCTGATGCTTTCTTTGGAGAAGATATTCCTGCAGATGATCTAAAGCAGATAGTATATGATACCCTGAGTTTTGAAACTCCTGTGGTGCAAGTGAATGACAATATCTACTCATTAGAACTGTTTCATGGACCTACATTGGCATTTAAAGATGTTGGCGCACGTTTTATGGCACGTCTTTTGGGATATTTCAACAAAGAAGAAAAGCAATTGGTTAATGTACTGGTTGCCACATCGGGCGATACCGGCAGTGCAGTTGCCAATGGTTTTTTAGGTGTAGATGGTGTTCATGTATATGTACTCTATCCAAAAGGTAAAGTTAGCCCTATTCAGGAGTGCCAATTTACCACATTGGGAAAAAATATAACAGCTGTAGAAGTTGATGGTGTTTTTGATGATTGTCAGGCATTGGTAAAGAGTGCCTTTATGGATGCAGAACTCAATTCAAAGATGAAACTAACATCAGCAAACTCTATAAATGTGGCTCGCTTTCTGCCACAGGCATTCTACTATTTCAATGCATACGCACAGATGAAACGTATGGGCAAAGCCGATAATCTGGTTATCTGTGTTCCAAGCGGCAACTTTGGTAATATTACAGCAGGTTTGTTTGGTTGGTATATGGGACTGCCTGTAAAGCGTTTTATTGCAGCTAACAATGCCAATGACATCTTCTATAACTATTTGCAAAGCGGTGTCTATTCTCCAAAACCATCTGTTCAGACTCTGGCAAATGCCATGGATGTGGGCGACCCAAGTAACTTTGCTCGTATATTGGATTTGTATGGTAATTCACATGCTGATATTGCTGCTCATATAGGCGGTGCAACATATAAAGACGAACAGATTGCAGAGACTTTGAAGGATGTCTATGAAAAGACCGGCTACCTGTTAGATCCTCACGGCGCTTGTGGTTATAGAGCATTGCAGGAACAACTTGCAGCCGATGAATATGGTGTGTTCCTGGAAACAGCGCATCCTGCAAAATTCAAGGAGAAGGTAGATGCAATAATAGACGGCGATATAGACATTCCTGCCAAACTGCGTGCCTTTATGGAGGGTACAAAACAGAGTGAACCTATAAGCAAGGAATATTCCGATTTCCGCAGTTTCCTTTTGTCAAAAATCTGATTATGGTTTATAGAAAAGAGGTTCTGTTTTCCGATATAAATATACCCGTAGATGAGATCTATTCATCTATGGGTTTTAAAGATACTGCTCCGGATGATGAGACACGCAGAATGACTGAAACTCTTCTTGCGGAAGCTCCAAAATATCTGAATTTGCAGTATGAATTTGTTGTTTTATACGGAGAACTGACCGATAATAGTTGTACTCTATATTCAGATGCAGATAATAAGCAACTTTTTGAAACAGGCAGGGTGATAGCTGCTCAGTTGCGAAAATCGGAAAAATTTGTGGCTTTTGTTGCAACTGTAGGAACGGGTTATTTCGACTGGATGAAAGCAATAGAGTCACGTAGCGATATGGTGCAGACCTATATTTCAGATTGTATAGGCAGTCAGATTGTAGAGAGCGTGGCAGACTATATGGAACAGCAGTTACAGATTGTTCTGGATGTGGATGGGTTGAAACGAACCAACAGATTTAGTCCGGGTTATTGTGGATGGTTGGTAAAGGAACAACCCAAACTGTTCAATCTGTTCCCTGAAAAGAATCCCTGTGGTATAGAATTGACCGATTCCTGTCTTATGCTTCCGGTTAAATCGGTAAGCGGTATAATAGGGGTAGGGCATGATGTAAGATACCTGCCATATACCTGTCATCTTTGCGATATGAAGATGTGTTATAAAAAGAAGAGATAGCACTCTTATCGGCGTGTATTGCCCTTTAACAGTACGTACAGAATTACAGGTGCTCCAATAAATGGGGTTATTGCATTTAGAGGTATCAGTCCTTTGTCACCCGGTAGTGAACTTATCAGATTACATAGCAGAGCAATTATGATACCTGTCAGTATGGTGACAGGCATAAGATTCTTGTGGTTGTTGGTACCCAATAGCAAACGTGCCAGATGCGGTACAGCTAATCCTATAAACGAAATAGGTCCGCAAAATGCGGTAGTGGTGGCAACCAGAACTCCTGTTGACAGTAGTAACAAGGTTCGTGTGCGCATTATGTTTATACCTAAGTTTTGTGCATAGTGTTCGCCAAGCAGAAGTGCGTTAAGTGGCTTTATCATAAGTAAAGCTATGGTCAGACCTAAAATAGTAACTAAGGTAAAGAATGGTAACTGTTCGCCTGTTACTCCTCCAAAATTGCCCATTCCCCACATGGTGTAGGAGTGGACACCTTCTGCAGTAGAGAAGAAGTTTAGCAAGGTGATGGCAGAAGAGGTTAAGTAGCTAATCATAATGCCTGCAATAAGCAACATTACAGAACTGCGTAGTTTGTTTGACAGTAACAGTATAAGAGCCATTACCAGCATTGCTCCTGCTAATGCACCGATAATAATGGATAGAGAACCGCCTATGGTGAATTGACCTGCACTGAGATTTCCTCCAAACAGAAGCATCACTAAAGCAACTCCAAGTCCTGCTCCGCCGTTTATTCCTAAAATATCGGGACCTGCCAGCGAATTTCGGAAGGCTGTCTGTAGCATCAGTCCGGCTGCAGCAAGCGATGCGCCGCAAAGCATGGCGGTAATAGCCTGCGGTATTCTGGAGTGTAGTACAATAAATGTCCAACTGGGCTTTGCCGATTCGCCATGTAACAGAATTTCAATGACTTGACTGAATGGAATCTTTACAGAACCAATAAACAGGTTAAACATAAATAGAATAATTATGCATAACCCTGTATAAATATATGTTTTATTCTCCTTTCGCTCCATTTGTAGTAATCAATCGTTCAACATAGAGAATGCTTTGACTACCTGGTCTGCATATTTTTTTGAAATAGGTATATGTGGAGAACCGGTAGTGTCAAGTTCGGCAAAGAGTCCTTCAGATCTGTCTTTTTGAATGATTTTTATCTTTTTAAGATTTACAATATATGACCTGTGACATCTTATAAGATTGTTTTGCATACATAACTCTTCTATACTACGCATGGAATTTCTCAGGCTGTATTTGGTTATTCTGCCGTTGCTCATGTAGTGTATATCAACATAGTTGTCCGATGCTACTATATAGAGCAGGCTCTCTGCGGTTACTACAAGTTTCATGGCTTTGTTCTCGTCTAAAAAGTGAATAGGGCTTTTTTCAGCACCAATTATGCTGTTGGCATATCGGTCTATACCGGCTTGCAATTCCTCTATTCTACGGTTTTTGTATGCCAATTCTGAAAGTATAGCCAGTATGGTGTAAGGAATAATCAGCACAAAAAATGATATTAATGCCACGTTAGGCAATATGCTTACGTATGGTGCTCTTCTACCTGTAATAAGCCATATAAATAAGGTGAAAAACATTGATGATATGAATACTTCAAAGAATTCCCATATATAGAATGATGTGTATGTAAGTTTTAACCTATCTCTGAGCAGTCTCATTGCAAAACGGCTTATCATTACTATAACTAATAGTATAGAGATAAGCATGGATGCATAGAAGGCAAATCTGCCCATTTCAACGCCTAAATGGTCTATTATGTTGAATGGCTTGTATCCAATAAGGAAAAAGAATGAATAGATGGGTACTAAAAGTATATAACAGGCCATGCTGTCATTACTGGTATATGTTTCCGGTAGTTTGTTCATATAGCTATATTTTTTGCAAATGTACGTACAATATTCTATCCCAACAACAATGGGGTGAAATTTTTTACATTGTTTTTTTACCCCTTTATTTATGTTTTTACCCCAAATATACCCTTTTACACCATTTGAAAGGCGTGCGTCCCTTTAATTTTCACCATTTGATATGTAGCTATATCTTTGCAGCAGAAAATTTGAAACAAATAATAATAGAAGATATGACAATTTTAGCTCCAACAAAAGAATTTGAAGCAGAAGCAAGAGAAGTTGCTTACGGCTTAATGGTAAAAGGCTATACTCATAACAGTGTTATGCTTTCTATGGTAGAAGATGTTAAGTGGGACAGAGTTCTTGAACTGGGTTCTCTGCTTGCACGCGTAAATTATATAAAGGTTGCAGAAGAATCTGTTTTGTCAGATACTATAAAACTTCTTAGTCCTGTTGCACTTTTTGTGGATTCCGATGAAATGTATGAAAAGGTGCAGGCTCTAATTAATGCCAACCAACTGAATGTTCAGGTATATAATGTTACTGAAAACAAGTCCGGTCTTAATGATACTACAATGGATTATCTGCGTATGTTAGGCCGTTCTTGGGAACGTAAGTATAAACCGAATGTTGATAGGAGGTATTGGGAACTCTATTCTCATTCTGCCATTTGATGATACCATCTCCTGATATAACCGGTTGATAGTTCGGGGTGCAGGATAGAGACGTATTCTTCAAGCAAATTTTCGGGATGAAATGATGTTCTTTCAAAGTATGGTACTTTATAGACATCGCATACCCAGATGCTCTTTGTCTTATATGGTTTGAACTCTTTGTATGAAGAGAAGTCTTGTGCTAGTGATTTGTATGTTAAATCGTGTGTAGTGCTGTTTTTCAGTAGCCAGACATCGGCGTTATGCGCCTTTTCATAAACCATTTCAAAAGACATTGGAATAGAGCCGCTACTTGTATCGTAGGAAAAGATATAATCTCCACCTGCATCCGCTATCATCTGCCCTATAGTACTTTTCCCTCCGGGAATGTACCACGCCGAGCCCCCTTTGGTGTCAACCATAACGGTGGGCTTTTTTGTTGTATTATCTGCTACATATTGTTTCAGTTCATTGTATCTAATTTCAATATTGGTAAAGAAGGTGTCTGCTACAGCTGCTGCATTGAACAGACGGCCATAAAATTTGCACCACTCAGCACGTCCCAATGGTGATGTCTCCATATAGTCGGCGCACTCTATAAGTGGTATTCCCAACTTTTCAAGTTGTCCGTAGCCTGTATCTTCAAAGGGTGAAACCAGAATGGCATCGGGCGATAATTCTATTATTCGTTCTATATTGGGGTAAAGTGCATTTCCGCAGTCAACAATCTGTCCGCTGCCACATAAGGCATTTATAGTAGAGTCTGATATATATTCCAGTTCACATATACCTGCTATGTGATCTGTTAATCCAAGTTCTACAAGTAAACGGGCATGGCTGTTGGTCATTACAACAACCCTTTTAAGCGGTATGTTTATGGTGTTGGTATGCGATGTATAGCTGTATTCAGTATCTTCTGTATAGGACAGTAAGTATTTGTGCAGTATGCTGTTTTTCTTCCATGGATTTGCTAAAGAGACCAATTCGCCGTCTTCTGTGTCGGCTATGTTGATATGTTCGGCATATCGCATCTTGTTGTTTGTTTCTGATATATCACCACTGTTACACGAACATAACAATGAGATGATAAGTGATGATGTAGCTATTATGTGGGTTAACTTTGTCATTCTGTTATAGTGCTATTATGCTGGTTATTTCTGTAGATAGTTCGCCTATTAGTTCAGCCTGATTATGTACGGCTGTTGTAATCTGTATGAAATCAATTTGTTGCAGATGGACGGGTGTGCCTTCATTGTTAATAGCCCATTCAATCTTTATCTTGCTTTTTTCGCTGTTGTTGGGCTGATTGTCGGCGTATCCCCACTCTTTAGGAAAACTTTTCCACTGTCCGTTTACATATTCCAATGTATGATGGATAAGAGTGGATGTAACAACTATACTGTCTTTGTCAATCCATAGTGGATAGTATGGCTGTGAGTGATATTGGTCTTCTCTTTCCATAGTACCGCTACTGCCGTCTGTACCTACCCAACTGACAGGTGAAGTAGGGGTGTCGGGGCGCAAATAGGTGATAGTGTAATCTTTGGTAATGTTACCTGCCTGATGTTCTGAACCTGCTATTTCGTACCATTCATCATCGGCAATTCCATTGTTGTTTATATCGGTAGATACACGTATTATGCCGGGTTCTGCACTGCCGTTAAACGCATTTCCAATAATTTGAAAATCGTATTCATCTGCTTTGTTCTCTATTGCCGGCGAAAATGCTACTGTTATGCTACCACCAAAACCTCCTAAGGTTATTTGTCCGCTCTCTGTACTGGACAACTTTTCCAAACACTTTGCGCACATATCCTGTTCGGTATTGCCTGTCTCATATTTTGGCATTTCGTTTACAAATTGGCCGGGTGCAGGTTTGTACGATAAGACCTTTGACGGAGTCTGCTGCTTAGGTGTGTTGATGGAAGTTGTATCACTTTTGACAATAGCTGTAAATATTACGCTGTTGGGATTTATGCCTACATTTCTGATAGTGAATTTTCTGTAACCATATTTGTCAAAGCAGTAGATATTGCCCGGGGTAACGTAATCTATGGCATCACATATATATACATCACCGTTAATGGGGTTAATATCTATGCCGTATATACGTTCCGGTTTGGTGTTGTCCATTATGAAATTTTGGTTGAAAAGTCGGCCTGTGGCGCACTCAATTACTGCTATGTTGTTTTCAGACTGTCCATACAGATAAAGGTTCTTTCCATCGGTAGCCAAATTGTTGGCATCGGTTTGAATGGTTCTTACTATGGTATTGCTTTCGGTATCTATCTGTTGCAATATGGGGTTATAGCTGTTGCTGTTGTGGTTGTATTTTCCACGCGACAGTACAAATAGTTGTCCATTTTCGTCGGCAACAATACTGCCCGGATTTGGATGGACTTCAATTCTGCCTGTTTCGGTGAATGATGCAATATCTATTATTGAGATACTGTTATCCGGATTGTTAAAATCCAATCCACCTGAATTTGATATGTAGAGTTTTCCATCTGTTGCTACTATTCCATCGGGATTTCTTCCTACTTCTATTCTTTTTTCAATGGTCAGTGTTGTGGTGTCTATCCTGCATACTGTACCATCATAACAACAAACGTATATCTTATCTTGGTGTGCTGCTATTGCACGTGGCTGGCTTGAATGGTTGTCATTGCCAAATGGTATCATCTTAATGGATTTTCCATTGGTTGAATTGATTACCTCTATATAATCTGAAACAGATACTGCTATGTAGAGCTTGTTTCCATACAGTAGAATGTCGTTGGCTGTATCTCCTAACTTTCTGCCATTTGTACTGTAGAAGATGTTGTTTGCCTTTGTGTTATAGTCATAATAGGCAAGAGAACTGTTGTTCTGATTGAACAATCCTTCGCATAAAACGTATATTCCCTGCTCTTTTAAATCTATTTCACTGCTGTCATTTATATGGAACAGCGGTTCGTCCGAACAGGCTGTTATTATGAATAGTATGCTCAATATTGATATTACTCTTCTCATAATGATATGTTTAGACCTATTCTGAACTGTCGTCCGGGCATAGGGTAGTTTGTTACTAATTCATATTGGGTGTTGAACAGATTTATAATCTCTGTGCGTAACTGTATGTGCTGTTTATTTTGTTTGATTGAATACCATAATACTGCACTTGTTTCACTATATGCGTCCATACGGTATTCTTTGCCATTGTAACTGTTGGAGTAGTATTCGCCGCTTGCAAAACTGTTTATACATGCGCCTATTCGAGGTGTCTCTATACAGAATATAAAAGAACCTGAATGTCTTGGGGTGTATGGTAGCTGATGGTTATAGGTAGTGCCATTGGGGGTTGTTTTATCCATTGCACGCTGATATGTATATGATGCCGACAATGTTAAACTGATATTTTTATAAGTAGCCGATACCTCTGTTCCGTTCTCAAAACCACGGCTTATGCTATGTCCTATATTGCGCATCATCCACATTGCAATGCTCTTTCCCGGTACTGCCATTATTTTGTTGGAAATATCGTTGTAAAAGAAATCGGAGTGTATTGTAGCATCTATATGGTTAAATGTCCTGTTCCATACAAAACCTGCAGAGTAGAGATGTGCAATTTCAGGTTTTAAATCTCGGCGTCCCACCTGTTCAAAGTATAGGTCGTTGAATGTGGGTATTCTTATGGATTCTTTTGCCGATGCGCGAAAGAAGAGTCCCCATGATGGAATAAAATGAATGTTTGCAGCTACTGTAGGCGATATCCTGTTAATCTTGATATCGGTTGTGCCAATATGGTTTAACCCTGCAATTGCTGTCACTGTTTCGTTGGCATATTTTATTTTGTATGAACCATTTATCTGTACTCTGTTTGGCGTTTCATTGTAGTAACCATTGCCATGCAGCGTGGAATAGGATATGTCTTCTGCCACCGATGCGGATATTTTTTCTGTAAATGAATACCTGAGTACAGTGGAAAGATATGCCAGATGCTGTTTGTAGGTATTGTCTGTTTTACCGGTTAAATTGTTTACATCTGTATTCAGATAGCGTGAATAGTTATAGCTGTATTTGCCTGTTATAAGCAGTGCCATGCTGTTAGAAAACAGCTTTTTACTCTGTCCTTGCAGAAAGATGTCATTGTTCCATGTTCTTTCCGATGTGGTAGGGTTGTAGAGTATATTAGTGGGCAGACCCTGTTGTGAAGTGTGCAGATAACTTTTAATGTTTATATTGCCCAATAGTGTCTCTTTTGCACCTACAGCTATCTCTGTTTTAAATCTTTGGGTATCTGAATTGTTGCGTTTCAGGGTGGTTGACAGGTCTCCATTCTGTTGTATATAAGGGTAGTTGCCATCTGTCCCTGTCCATTCGGCAGCTATGGTGGAGTGCCATTTTGCGGTCAGTTTGTTCTCCATTGCCATGGATGCAGCGTATGTGTTGAAACTGCCATATTTTATTGCTGTGTTCAGATTGTAATTTTTGTTGTTGCTGAATTTGGGATTTTTACTCTCTACATTCAGTGTGGTGGCCGAAGCCGATAATATGGCGGGTTGCAGCAGATTGTTGTCTGTGCCATTAACAAGCTGTATGGATGCAGTCTGATAAGTGGAGATTCTACCTAAATCTATCTGACCTGTCTGCATATTGGTTTCAACAATACCATCGTATGCTACTGCAGTATGGCAGGCTCCCAGACCACGTACCGATACAGTTTTCAGTCCACCTATTCCTCCGTAGTCCTTTATGGAGACTCCTCCAAAATATTTCAGCGCATCAGAAACCTGCATACTTCCAATTGCTGCAATCTGATTACTGTCCATAGTGTATGCTGATGTTACAGCGTAAGCATCTATGGTTTTGCGGTTGTGGTCTATAACAACTTCTTCCAGATCTGCTCCGTTTATAATATCATATATATCTTCTGCCTGTGTTGTAATACAAAACAGACAGAAGATAGAAGTTATACAAGTTTTATGGACAATTTTTGCAATCATTGTGCTATGGTCAGGCGGTCAAGACAGAAATAACTTGGAGTGTTCATGCCATATTCTCCATTATCGGTAGAAGTGAGTTGGAAAGTTATTTTGTTTACATTGCCTAATGGAGAAAGGTCTATTCTTTGCCATTTGTTTACAATTTCCAGACCGTCTGCCAATAAGAAGTTGATAGTGTCGGTCTTCTTTTCTCCTATGTAGCCGGTTATGGTTAAAGTGAATGTGTCATTGGCGGTCCATTGTTTTACAGAACCAAAACCATCATTGCCATCTTTTATTGCCAGATATGCGTATGTGGAATTGGTAACAAAACACTCTACTGCTTCAAATACTGAATTATCTATAAGTGATAGTTCTGCAGGTTGACCGTAGTCTGCTCCCCCTGTATTTACTATGAAGTAGTTTGCTGTTTTCTGTCCTTTCGCTGTAATGGCAGATAGGTTGGTGTAGCCCGGTGTGCTAATATCAGTACAGTTTGTAGGTACAAATCCATAGCCAAATCCCCAATCAGAACGAGATTGTAGTAACTTGAAAGGATACATCTTAATGTAGTCTACAATGTAATAACCATCAATTCTGGTTGTGTCATCACTTATATAGCAAGATTCAGGTTCCGGTAAAACGCCATCGGCGGAAAGTACAGCCAGAGTCTTTTTTACCTCTTCATCTTTTTGACAAGATGTAACAAGTGTAAGGCAGAGCATACACATCACGATTGTTGAAAATGATTTTTTCATAATTCTGAAATTTTTAATTGTTAAACAAATACCGTTTCCTCGCAGTAAATGCCTTAGTTATCTCAATTTCAGAATTTTTGGGCTTTTGGGTTTTGAATTTTTGAAGTAAGCCGGCCAGAATTCTTTCCTCGAGAATGTTTTGGCAAAATACAGTTTTGCAGGTCTTCTGACTTACTCCTTTCTATCGGGCCTTCCCACCTTATTATATATAAAGGCAGTGGCAAAGATTAGATAGAAAACAAAAAAGAGCTTACAGCAGCGGGACTGTTCGGGATTTTCACCCGATTCCCTTTTAATCCAACAGCCGTTTGGCTGATAAGGAACAAAACCATTGCAAAGATAGCCTATTTTTTTCTAACTTTGTGCAACATATATATAAAAATGACAGAAGAATTACATCTTGTATCGGACTTAGCCCTGATACTTATTGCAGCAGGTGTCTTTACAATTATATCAAAAGCTTTAAAGCAGCCTCTGATATTAGGTTATATAGTTGCGGGTTTTCTTGTAGGTCCGCATTTGGGGTTATTCCCGTCGGTGACTGATACCCATTCGGTAGAACAGTGGTCAGAAATAGGTATTATATTCCTACTCTTTTCTTTAGGACTGGAATTCAGTTTCAAGAAACTGATAAAAGTTGGTAGCAGTGCATTGATAATGGCAGTTACCAAATGTATTGGTATGTTTATAGTGGGTATCATTTTAGGTTCAGTGTTGCATTGGACTTTAATGGAGTCAGTCTTTTTGGGTGGATTGTTGTCTATGTCTTCTACTACTATCATTATTAAGGCATACGATGATATGAAACTGAAAGATAAACCCTATGCCTCATTGGTTTTTGGTTCGTTGGTGTTTGAAGACCTTATAGCGATATTGCTTTTGGTGCTGCTCTCTACACTTGCAGTTTCGAATAAATTTGCCGGCGGTGAAATGATAGGCAGTTTGTTGAAATTGGGTTTCTTTATGGTGCTGTGGTTTGTGGTGGGTATTTTTATGATTCCTACACTGCTTAAAAAGGCACAGAAATATATAAATGACGAAATTCTGCTGATAGTTAGTATAGGTCTTTGCTTTGGAATGGTGGCGCTGGCAGAATATGTGGGCTTTTCTTCGGCTTTGGGCGCTTTTGTAATGGGGTCCATTCTGGCTGAAACATTGGAAGGAGAACATATTATGCACTTGACAGATAGCATAAAGGACCTGTTTGGAGCAATATTTTTTGTTTCGGTGGGTATGATGGTGGATCCGCAGGTAATAGGTGAATATTGGCTTACAATCCTGGTGCTTACAGTAGTGGCCATGCTGGGAATACTCTTTTTTTCTACAGCCGGTTCGGTGCTATCGGGTCAGAGTCTGGAAAATTCAGTTCATGCAGGATTTAGTTTGGCACAGTTGGGCGAATTTGCATTTATTATAGCCGGTTTGGGTTGCTCTTTGGGGGTTATGCGTGATTTTATTTATCCGGTGGTGATAGCAGTTTCAGTAATTACTACGTTTACCACTCCATATATGATAAATGCAGCCAATCCTGCTTACAAACTATTGTTGAAGAGACTTCCTGCTGAATGGCTGAATAGAATAAATGCTTTTGCATTGACCGATAAATCAGATACGGCAGCGGCAAAAAATGAATGGAAACGCGTAATTCGTATATGGCTGGTAAGAGTGGTGTTGTATGGAGTGGTATTGCTTGCCCTGTTTATGGGAGCACATCTCTATTTAGATAAGGTGTTGGGAATATTCTCTGATAACTGGTCAGAACCGTTGAAAGGTATTGTAAAAACAGTAATCACTCTTATTGTAATGTCGCCTTTCTTAGGTGGTATGGCTATAAGTGGAAACGATGTCTCCAATAGTCTGCGCAAACTTATAAAGGAGAAAAAATCGAATGTTTGGCCTGCTTTGTCGCTATTGTTAATAAGAATTCTACTTGCTATGGCATTTGTTATAGCGGTTATTGTAGATAATTTCAAAGTTTCGTGGTGGATACTGGCATTGGTGCTGTTGGCAGGTGTGGTATTCTTCCTGGTAGGTAGAAAGACCATAAAGAAGTTTTCACTATTCGAAGACAGGTTTATAGCAAACCTGAATGTAAAAGAGGAGTATGCGCGAAAACAGTCACCGGTAGCCACTTCGTTAAAGGATAAACTATCAAAATATGATATTAATACTGAGATTGTACAGATTCCTGTCGATTCACTTTTTGCCGGCAAACAGCTTAAATCACTGCCTTTCAGAGATGTTACAGGTGTGAATATTGTTAAGATAGTTCGTGGTAATAATGCTGTTATTATTCCTTCGGGTAATGAATTTATATATCCTTATGATAAGGTTCTTGCGGTAGGTACAACCGAACAGCTTTCTGCTTTTGTGAATATGGTAAAGGCTACCGAAAATCGTTTGGAGAAGTCTAAACCGGTGGATTTTTTAGTGGAAGCTATTACGCTTACTGACGAATCCTATCTGTCGGGGAAGACTCTGCGCGAAGCTGATATGCGTTCTTATGGTTGTATGGTGGTAAGCATAGTACGCGACGATACAATAATTACAAATCCAAAAGCCGACTTCCGTTTCCAACCTAAGGATGTGGTCTGGCTGGCTGGCGAAAAGTCGGCTTGTGAATGGTGGAATTAATGGCTTGTCAGCCACGAATCCATTGTCCTAAATCTTTCCAGCTTGGTTTTTTACCGTGTGTAAGAATACCAATTCTGTATATTCGTGCAGCAATCCAGGTTGTTGCAATGAATGTTGCTATAAGAATGATGAAAGAGACTATAAGTTCCCAGTTTTCTACTCCATAAGGTATTCTGGCCATCATCACTATGGGCGATGTGAATGGTATCATAGAACACCATTTTAATACTTCTGCGTTAGGATTATTGAATACCTGCATCATAATAATCAGTGCAAAGATGATAGGAAGCAGTATTATAGTGGAGAACTGTTGTCCGTCCTGTGCATTATCCACTGCGGAACCTGCTGCTGCAAACAGCGAAGCGTAGAGTAGGAAACCACCAATAACATACACTATCATTGCTACTACAAGTTTTATTATAAAACCAAAATCGGTAATCTGCGACAACAGTGAATTGATAGCAGAACCTGCGTCCGATGATGGATCTATGCTTGCTATGGCAGGTATCAGGAACTGACTGCCGGCAATAATCAGAAGCCCCCAAATGGCTATCTGGGTGGCTGCAACTGCCGCAATACCTAAAATTTTTCCCATCATGATATCGAAAGGTTTGCAGGTGGTAACAATAACATCAAGAACGCGTGATGATTTCTCTTCTATGACGGTTGTCATTACCATCTGTCCGTAGAGAATTATTATCATGTAGAGAATAAGCCCCAAAAAGAGAGCCAGCAGATATGAGAAGATGGAAGATGTACTCTTCATGTTGTCTTCATCGCCACTGCCATCATTTTTGATAGTGTTCAGGTTGTTTATGCTTACATCTGTACTTGCAATAATCTCTTCTATGCCCTCTATGTTGTAGCTGCGCATTCTTTCGCCCGAAATAATTCTCTCCAGCTGACCCATAATGTTCTCTTCTACCAGCATGGATGCCGATTCGTTTATGTAGAACTGCAAATCATTCGGGTTGTCCAAAATGTTGCTGCCAAGATATAAGATACCGTATGCCGAATCTTTGTCTGCATATTGTGATGAGGCCTCTTGTTTGGTTATGTTCTCCAGTATGTTGAAAACAACTATGTCGTTATTTTCCAACTGTGAAGATACAATCTTGTTGGGTGAATCGTCAATAACAATAATCTGCTGTTGGTCTATGCCGCCCTTTGTCATGATAAGTGTAGGGGCCAGATAGAGTCCTAACATTAAAATCGGCATAAGCAGAGTGGTTATTATGAATGACTTTTTTCTTACCCTCTCTTTGTATTCTCTTGATATGATTATTCCTATTTTACTCATAGTCTTCGGGTTTATAATGTGCCATTGACAGCACGGATGAATATATCGTTCATTGATGGGATGATTTCCTGGAATGAACGTAGATTACACTTCTCATTAATAGCTGCTATTACGCTGCGGATATCGTCATTCTGGGATATGTGTATTTTGCAACTGGTGTATCCGCCAAGAATGTTTTCAGGTTCGCCTATCAGTTCGGCTTTATCTTCCAAAGCGGAAAAGAAGTTATCTTTTTCGCCTCCGTATGTTACGGTAAAGGTGTTGCCTCCTGCTTTTGTGCGTATCTCCTCAACAGAACCGGATAGAATGTTTTTCGATTTGTTTATAAGGGTGATATTGTCACAAAGTTCCTCTACAGATGACATGTTGTGGGTAGATAGTATAATGGTTGAACCGTTGTTGCGCAGACGAAGTATCTCCTGTTTAAGAAGTTCGGCATTTATGGGGTCAAAGCCTGAAAATGGTTCGTCAAAGATAAGCAGTTTGGGTTCGTGTATTACGGTGCAGATAAACTGTATCTTCTGTGCCATACCCTTAGAAAGATCTTCTATCTTTTTATCCCACCAATCTTCTATGCCAAAACGGACAAACCACTCTTTAGCTCTTTTTGTGGCTTCCTGCTTGCTTAAACCATGAAGACGGGCAAAGAAAAGCACCTGTTCGCCTACACGCATCTTTACATAAAGACCGCGTTCCTCCGGCATATAACCTATGTGCATAATGTCTTCTGTGGTTATCTCTCTGTTGTCCAGATAGACTTTTCCACTATCAGGAATGGTAATCCTGTTAATAACTCTGATTAGTGTTGTTTTACCGGCTCCGTTGGGGCCTAACAGACCGTAGATAGAGCCTTGTGGTATCTCTAATGATACGTTGTCCAATGCTTTGTGATTGGCAAACGACTTTGAAATACCTTCAATTCTTAAAATGTTCATCTTCGATTATTTATAATTGGTAAAAATTTCCTCAAATAGTATTCCCGCAATCTTTTCCTGTCCCTCTTCATTTGGGTGGATGGTGTCTGGGAAGTATTCTCTGTGGTTTGACATAGGCGTATTTAAATCTACTACCTCTACACCTTCTTCTTTTGCAACTTCGCGTATAAGCGGGATTACTTCGTTAAAGATAATGCTGTCATTGATATTCCAGGCATTTCCGTATGCAGGAACAGGCAGACAGAGCCATATATCGGGATTGGCAGGCAGTTCTCTGAAACTGTTTATCATAAACTTTAAATCGTCTTTGAAATTTGCTTTGTTTTCCCAATTGTATGGTTTGCTGTCATTTGTACCTAACTTTATGGTGACAATGTCCGGATTGAATGCCAATGCGTCTTTGTACGCCTGTTCTTCCATGTATGGCATATTGCTCTTTTTGAGCGCAGTTGTACCCGATACACCAAAGTTCTGTACGTTGAATTTGTTACCCAATAGACTGTCTAAAATTGCAGGGTAGGTGTCGTGGTCGCGGTCTGCTATGCCGTGTCCGTATGTGATGCTATCGCCAACGCATGCTACTCGTAGTGGCTCTTTATTACAAGATGAAAGTACTGTAATCAGTACAACTGAAAAGATTAAAAATGACTTCTTCATTGCTTTAATATTATAGTTTTATATTTAGTTCGGTTAAAAGTTGATGCAGAGCTTCCGGAGTAATCTGTTGTCTGCTGTCGCTTAAAGCTTTGCTTGGATTGATATGTGTCTCTATGAAGAATCCGTTATAGTTTAGGTGCAAAGCTTTTTCTGCCAATGGCTTGACTAATTCGCTTTTTCCGCCTATATGGCTTGGATCACATAGAATAGGCAGTTGCGGTATTCTGCTACGCAGTTCGGTGGCAATCTCCCAAATTGGGGTGTTTCTGTAAATTGTGTCACCGTATGTGCTGAAACCGCGATGTATGGCTGCCAGTCTGTTAATGCCGGCTAATGAAAGACGTTCCAATGCTCCAATCCAAAGTTCTATGTCAGGGTTGATGGGGTTTTTTACAAATACCGGAATGTCGGTGCCTTTAAGTGAGTTGGCTATCTCTTGCATGGCAAAAGGGCTGGCAGTGGTACGTGCCCCTAACCAGAGTATGTCAATTCCGGCTTTGAGAGCCATCTCTATATGATATGGAGTGGCTACTTCTATGGTGGCTTTCATTCCGGTCTCATCTTTTACCCTTTTTATCCATTCCAAACCCTCTGTGCCAACTCCTTCAAATGTGTTGGGCCTGGTGCGGGGTTTCCATATTCCTGCACGGAATATCTTTATGCCTATCTTTTTAAGCTGCTGTGCAGTATGCAGAATCTGTTCCTCTGATTCTACACTGCAGGGGCCTGCAATGACTATCTTATCATTGTAGGTTCGCAACTGGTCTATAGGTTTGGTTTTTATCATATCAATTCCTTTTATTCAATGTTAGTTTACCTTCTGTCATGTATATTATCTCTTCTTCTGCCAATCTATGAAGTACACTCTCTATGTGGTTCTTTTCGTATGGCAGAGAGTATATATTGTCTGTGGTACCCTCTTTTTGGGACAGCATATCTTCAATATCCTGACTTATGGCTTTGAATTCTCCCTTTTTAATGCCGGAACTGTCTTTTTCAAGACATAGGTCACAATGCATACAGGGTTTGTTCTGCTTTTCGCCGAAATAGTCCAAAAGAATTGCACTTCTACAACCAACTCTTCTTGTGGTATATTCACGTATGCTGCCTATTCTCTCTATGTATTCCTGCTTGCGGTCAGTATAGATATCGTCAGCAAAGTTAAGCATATCTGTCTCAACTCTGTTCTTTTTCCAAGTAATAACAGGGGTCCTGCGTGAAGGTACGTATTTTAGTATTCCTTGATGCTGCATATCTATGAACCTTTTGTACAATTCACGTTTGGTTATTCCAGCCTGTGTGTAAATAAACTTTTCGTCTATGAAAACTTCGTCAGAAAACAGGCCGCTATAATGTCGCAGCACAATGTTTAGTATGTTTTCGTTTGTAGTGTCTTGTTCTTTTGTTCGGTAAAGTTCTTCGCGTGTTGATGTTATGCGAAGTCTTGCCGAATAGTCAATTTCATCTATATACTCAATGTAGCCCATTCTGGTGAGTATTCGTAATGCGCTTTCGGTGGGTATTATTGGTAACGCGTATTGCTGACAGAAATCTGCCAGTGAGAATCCGTAGGTACAACCTTGTCCATCGCCCATTGCCATTTCATAGTAATACGCTAACTTTTCATATACAGTGACTATGAATTTCTTTTCCGGGAAATGGTCGCTTATGCGTTTGTTTATAAGTCTTTTGTCGCCTGGTGAATGTAATAAAATGGCGTAAGAACGTCTGCCATCTCTGCCGGCACGACCTGCCTCCTGAAAATATGCCTCTATGGAATCGGGCATGTCGATATGTATTACTACTCTTACATCAGGTTTGTCTATACCCATTCCAAAGGCATTGGTGGCTACCACAATTCTATATAGATTTTCGGTCCATTCCTGTTGTCTTTTGTCTTTTATTTCGGGGTCTAATCCGGCGTGGTAAAAGGTTGATGATATGCCTATGCTGTTCAGATACTCCGCTATCTCTTTTGTCTCTTTTCTGTTTCTGACATATACTATTCCTGAACCTGCTACTTTGCTGAGAATGTGCTTTAGTTCTTCATATTTATTTTCTGTATCTCTTACTACGTATGATAAATTATCGCGCACAAAACTCATTCTGAACAGATTCTTCTCTTTGAAACCCAATTTGTCCTGTATGTCATCAGTAACACGGGGTGTAGCTGTGGCTGTCAGTGCCAACACCGGTACTGTGGGTAGTGACTTGCGTATATCTGCAATATTCAGATATGCAGGACGAAAATCGTATCCCCATTGGGATATACAATGTGATTCATCAACAGTTATGAGACAGACGTTTATATAACGAAGTTTGGCTAAAAAGAGTTCCGAAGAGAGACGTTCGGGCGATATGTACAGAAACTTGTAATTTCCATAGACACAATTTTCCATTGTGGCTATTATTTGATCTCTGCGCATTCCAGTGTAGATGGCTGCTGCTTTTATGCCTTTGTCGCGTAGATTGCGAACCTGGTCTTTCATCAATGCAATCAAAGGGGTAATAACCAGACATACACCATCCATAGCCATAGTGGGTACTTGGAATGTTATGCTTTTACCTCCTCCGGTAGGCATAAGTCCAAGTGTGTCTTTACCGCTTCCTATGCTTTCTATGATATCTTGCTGTATCCCTCGGAAACTGCTATAACCCCAATACTGTTTGAGTATGTCCAGGTAATCCATCTGTTCTGTTGTTGTGTGCTATGAAGGTAAATTAGGTTTTATGCTCTCTATTTGCAGCAGGACATCGCCTCTGCGGAAGTTGTTCTCTTCTATGTAATAGCAGATGTTGAATGAACGTTTTGTCTTTATATAGTTCAGATGTTTGCTCTGTCCAAATGCTATGCCATTTAGCGGATGACCGCTTTTGCTGTCTATCAATTCCAGTTTTATATGTTCCTGTCCGCGTCCTACAACTTTACTTGTACCGTAGTCATATACATTGCGAGTACAGAATATAGGTTTTTGGTTGTCGGGCCCAAATGGCTGGAAGTTTCTCAAATCTCTAAAGAACTTTGGAGTGATATCTTTGAAATCTATTTCAGCATCTATGTCTATGGCTGCTTCAATCTGGTCAGGTTCAATATGATTTGTTACATATTCTTCCAGACGGCGTTTGAATTCCGGTACGTTCTCAATTTTTAGAGACAGACCGGCAGCGTATGTGTGACCGCCAAAGTTTTCAAGCAGGTCTTTACAGCTTTCTATGGCTTTATAAACATCAAATCCTGATACTGAACGGGCAGAACCGGTAGCCAATTTGCCTGTTTTGGTCAGCACAATGGCTGGACGATAGAATATTTCGGTCAGTCTGGATGCAACTATTCCTATTACGCCTCGTTTCCAGTTTTCGTTGTATAGTATTATGGCATTCTGGTGCTGTCCCTCTTGTTCCAACGCCTTTACAATTTCGTTGGCCTCTTCAGTCATCTCTTTGTCGTCTTTCTTCCTGTCATCGTTCTCCTGGTCAATTTTTGCAGCCAGTTCAAGCGCTCTGGAATAATCCTGTTCTACAAGCAGATCGACCGCCTTTTTTCCGCTACTCATACGGCCGGCTGCATTTAGACGTGGCCCTATTTTAAAGACTATGTCGTTTATGGTTAATACTTTGTCGCTAAGTTTGCATACCTGAATAATAGCACGCAATCCTATGCTTGGATTGCTGTTCAGTTGTTGCAGACCATAGTATGTAAGTACTCGGTTTTCGCCCATTATTGGCACTATGTCCGACGCTGTACTTATAGCTACAAGGTCTAATGACGGTATAAGTTCTGTAAACGGGATTTCGTTTGATAATGCAAAAGCATGCATCAACTTGAAACCTACACCGCAACCTGACAGGTGTTTGAATGGGTAGGTGGAATCTTCTCTTTTTGCATTGAGAATAGCTACCGCCGGTGGCAGTTCATCGTCGGGAACGTGGTGGTCACAAACTATGAAGTCTATGCCTTTCTCTTTTGCATAACGAATCTCTTGAATTGCTTTGATGCCGCAATCCAATACAATAACCAGTTTTACGCCTGTTTCGGAGGCATAATCAACACCCTGGTAAGATACTCCATAACCTTCGTTGTAACGGTCGGGTATGTAGTAATCGAGGTTGGTGTATCTGCGTCTTAGAAAATTATACACCAACGCGACAGCCGTAGTGCCGTCAGCATCATAATCGCCGTAAACCAGAATTCTTTCATTCTTTTCGATAGCACTGTTTATACGTTCTACCGCTTTGTCCATATCCTCCATAAGAAGAGGGTCGAGCAGCTCTTTAAGCTGAGGATTGAAGAATTGCTGTACTTCGGCTTCACTCTTTATGCCCCTTTGTATGAGTAACTTGCAGAGGATAGGGCTTATTCCAATCTTTTTGGAAAGTGCCTCTGCTTCCTCTTTAAGTTCAGATGTCGGGGGCTGGTAGTTCCATCTGAAGTTCATTATATATATTTTTTTCTTTTTTTATCATAAATGTAAGTTTGTGTTCAGTTCGTAGTATTTTAATTTGCAAAACTAATGATTTTTTGTGTTAATGTCAATAAATATACTTTATATATATGAAAAATCGGTCCATCTTTTTTTTGATGAACCGATTTCCTATTATTGAAAAATGTTGCTCTTTTTTATTATTTGATTCCAAGTTTTTTACGAATATTCTTTGGGATTCCGTCTTTGTGGAGTACAATATTCATAGTCTTGTAAGCAACGAATGCATCTGATGCATACCAAAAACCATTGCGACCTGCGTCTGTGTTCCATGAATTCTTAACCATGAAATACTCTTTGCCGTTCTGATCTTTTGCTATGCCGAATATGTGCATTCCGTGGTCATCGGTAGTCTCCCAATTGTCGTATGCTATCTGGCGCATCTCCTGAGTGATGCTCTTTTCCGGCATTGGCTTTTTCAATGCTTCATTAATCTTTGAATCGTTTTCAGGAACAACTGCAACACCTTCGTTTCTTGCAAATCCCTTTTCCGATACGTCTGATGCCCAAGCAAATGAGTAGCCGTTCTTGATGCTGTACTTCATAACTTCCATAAGTTCTTCAATAGGAAGGTTGTATGATTCTGCCCAACGCCAGTTGTCGGGAACTTCTATGATAAATGTTTCATAGAAAGGATGATGTGTGAATGATGTGAGTGAAATGTAATCGTCCATATTCAAACCTAAAACTTCGTCGGCGTATGTGCGTGGAGTATATTCTTTGCCATCTACTGTGAAGGTTTCAGGGCATTCGCCAAGATATGTGTCATATATTGCAGACAGACCATCATGCCATACGTTGGTAAGTCTTTTTGAATTGCTTTTTGCAATAGCTCCTACGTAAGCTCCTGCTACTGATGCCAATTCGTTATGGTTGTGGTTGTCGCTATCGTATTTAATGCCCGGCATAACATCGTTAGGCACCATTCCGTAATTTTTGTAACTATAAATAACATCATAGAAACTGCCGCCCGGGGCGTATGAAACATCGCCATGTGTGCGTACAGCTGCTGTGGCTCTGTCTTCCATTGTTTTGTGTACTACGAACATTTCAGAAAGATCGAATTCGCCTTTGCCTAATCTGATAAGCTCTGATTCAAGCAAACTTATTGATGAAAATGACCAGCAAGTACCTGACTGATTCTGGTCTTTGACAGGGGTAATTCCAACAGAATCTACAGTTGTAAATTGATAATTGTCATTTGTGGACTCTTGTCCGAAAATTGTTGCGCTACATGCTAATAACGCTGCGAAAATAAAATTTCTCTTCATATCTTGTATTATTTAATTTTTGGTTCTGTTTGTAGTTTCAAACCTCAAAGTTAGATGTTTTTGCAGATAACTCAAAGTTTAAATGCGAAAAACAATTATCTTCGCACTTTAAAACAAAACAATGTATGGAATATAGAACAATAGATAAATATGATGGTGTGACACTGGTATTCAGTAAACTGGAGTTTGATTCCGGTCCCTCTGAATACAATGTTGTGCTGACGCTGTCTGACAGAGAGGATAATTTTGTAGATCAGGCAGATAGACTGCTCTCTGCCTATAATGATTTCTGTTCGGAAAATTTACCGTTTGCTATACCGGTGATGGAGCGCTATTTTGTAAGTGATATTGCTAATCAACAACCTCTGTTGGAAAAGATGATAGGAGTGCAGGCGGAAAATGCTGTCTCTATTGTTGAACAGCCTCCTTTGAATGGCAGTAAAATAGCATTGTGGGCATATTTGCAGACGGAAATAGTAAATAGGAATCTGTATAATGGTATTTTTGAAACCAATACCGGGAATAGTATTCATCTGAGAACTGCATCGGAATATGAAACCAGAGGAACTTCAAGAACTCAGACAAAAGAACTGTTTCTAAAGTATTCTGAGCGATTGAATGAATTGGGTCTGACACTTGCCGATAACTGTGTCAGGACATGGTTGTTTGTACAAAATATTGATAATAACTACCGAGGTGTTGTGGTTGCCCGTAACGATGTCTTTTCCATGCAGGGACTGACCACAGATACGCATTTTATAGCAAGTACAGGTATTGCAGGTAGAACTCAGGTAAAGAGCGCGCTGGTGCAGTTGGATACATACGCAGTTGCCGGTGTCAAGCCGGAACAGATAGGTTATCTGTATGCTTCTGATTATCTGAACAGAACTTCCGATTATGGTGTTAGTTTTGAACGTGGTACTGCTGTTACTTATGGCGACAGAAAACATGTTTTTATATCGGGTACGGCAAGTATAGATAACAAAGGTGAAGTAGTCTATCAAGGCGATGTGGTATTGCAAACTCACAGAATGATTAAAAATGTAGAGGCTCTTTTGGCTGAAGCGGGATGTGGTTTTTCAGATGTGGCTCAGATTATTGTTTATTTAAGGGATATAGCGGATTATAGAGTAATAAACAGACTTTTTGCAAGTATGTTCCCTCAATATCCGTGCATAATAGTTCAGGCTCCTGTATGCAGACCCGGATGGTTGGTTGAAATGGAATGTATAGCTTTGAAAAAAGAGCAGAACAATAACTACAATAACTATTGATGTTGAACATTGACAGCGTAATATAATGGAACAACTGAAAATACTTTTTTTATGTCATGGTAATATATGCCGCAGTCCGATGGCGGAGTTTATAATGAAAGATTTGGTACGCAGTAGAGGTTTGCAAGATTATTTTTTGATAGATAGCGCTGCAGTTACAACAGAAGAGATAGGAAATGCTATTTATCCGCCTGCAAAACGAAAACTTTACGAGAAGGGTATTCCGTTCGATGATCACAGAGCCAGATTGATTACCAAAAAGGAGATTGAAGATTATTATGATATGGTATTTGTAATGGATACATCGAATTTGTGGTATCTGCGTAGAATATTGGGTGGTGAGCCGGGACCTAAAATAAGGCTTATGATGGAGTGTTCGGGCGAAAGACGTGATGTGCAAGACCCTTGGTACACAGGCGATTTTGAAACAACATACAGAGATTTGGTACGGGCATGTTCTGATTTATTAGATTCGTTGAAATATAGACATCAGCAGTAATGACTGTTGGTGTTTTCTTTTAAAATAATGTGGTGTGATGAAAAAAGTCTTAAAAATGTAAGGTGGACTTTGCAAAAACCATATAAATAGAGTACTTTTGCAGTTCAAATTACAGATAGTACGGATGGAGTCGTTTTTTAGGACACATAGATACCTGCTGGAGCACTTGAATGCTCCTGTGCGTAGGGATCTTATGGATGAAATAGATTGGTCATGCCGCTTGATAGGTATTAAGGGTACTCGAGGCGTAGGCAAGACTACATTCCTTTTGCAATATGCCAAAGAGAAGTTTGGCTATGATCGTTCCTGTCTGTATATCAATATGAACAATCTCTATTTTCAGGGTAGGGGTATTGCAGAATTTGCCGGCGATTTTCAGAAGATGGGTGGCAAGGTGCTTCTTATTGACCAGGTGTTCAAACATCCTGATTGGAGTGAAGAACTTAGACTTTGCTACGATTTATATCCAAATTTGAAGATAGTCTTTACGGGTTCGTCGGTAATGCGTTTGAAAGAGGAAAACCATAGTTTGAATGGTATTGTAAAATCATACAATCTACGTGGTTTTTCATTCAGGGAATATCTGAATCTTAAGGCGGGGACATCTATACCGGCTTTAACTCTGAAAGATATTTTGGAACATCATCAGGAAATAGCAAAACAGATTCAGCAACAGATAAAACCGGAATTATATTTTCAGGATTATCTGCATCATGGTTTCTATCCGTTCTTTATGGAGAAGACAAGTTTCTCTGAGAACCTGTTGAAGACCATGAATATGATGATAGAGGTAGATATACTTCTGCTAAAACAGGTGGAATTGAAATATCTGCCAAAGATAAAGAAGTTGTTCTATCTGCTGGCATTGGGTGGTACATCGGCACCAAATGTAAGCCAATTGGCTAAGGCAATAGATACATCGCGTGCAACGGTGATGAACTATATTAAGTATTTGGCTGATGCCAGACTTATAAATATTGTTTACGACAAGGATGAATCTTTTCCTAAGAAACCTTGCCGAGTGCTGATGCACAATACGAACCTGATTTATACTATATATCCTCCAAAAAGTGATAGAAAAGAGGTTATAGATACTTTTTTTGTCAATTCAATGTGGAAAGATCATAGTGTAAACAGAGGTAAGAAAGATAATACTTTTCTGGTAGATTGTGAATTGGAATTCAAACTACAGCAAAAGGGTAACATAACTAAAAATAATCCGGATTGGTTCTACGTGGTGGATAATATGAATGAAGGAAAGGATAATGTTATTCCATTGTGGATGTTCGGACTTTTGTATTGACATAGAACTTGTAATAAATATTTTTAAAAATTATGGTATGAAGCAGTTACTTAATGGAGTATCGCTTTATCTCAATGAAGGTGACAGAATAGGGATCATAGGTATCAATGGTACGGGAAAGAGTACGCTTTTACGTATTCTTGCAGGCGTCAGTGGACCTGACAGCGGAAATATTTCTACAAAACCAAATATACAGATCTCATATCTTCCGCAAAATCCTGATATAAACCCGGAAATGACTGTTCTTGAACAGGTTATGAGCGATATGCCTGCAGAGTATCGTGAAGTTAATGAGTATGAAGCAAAATCTATGCTCAACAAGCAAATAAATATCAATTTACAAAAAATGGTCAAAAGGTACATACCTATAGACCATTTTTATTTTTTAATATTTCTTTCATTATTTTTTACTCCTAATCTTTTCTTAAAAATACTATAAAAGTTGTCCCTTTTCCTAGCTTGCTTTCTATTTCTATTTTTCCTTGCACTAAATCTATTATTCTTTTCACTATAGCTAAACCCAAACCACTTCCTTCTAAAGTGTGTGATTTTTCTACTTGATAAAATCTTTCAAATATTCTTTCTTGCTTTTCTTCAGATATTCCTATTCCATTATCTTTTATTTTTACTATTGTAAAATCTTTTTCTTCTTCTACTTTTATATCTATTTTACCAAATTGCTTACTAAATTTAATAGCATTATTCAATATATTTATCCATATCTCCATTATTAAATCTTTGTCTTGTATCATTGCAATCATTTCATCAACTTCTTGTCCCAGCACTTCTAATTCTTCTGAATCATATTTATCAACTATAACATATTTTTTCAATCTTATTATCTACTAAACTAGTAGAAAAACCAAGTAAACCAGTAATAGCACTTAAAGCAGCTTCATCAAGTCCAGC
>CALEFD010000077.1 GCA_937876995.1 uncultured Bacteroidales bacterium
ACATGGATACATACGTTGATGAACACTACTACAAAAACGACAACTGGTTCTATAATAACAGAGACAGATATAATGCAGATAAGGTACGAGGCAGTCAAGGTATAAAATATGACAGAGAACGTCCAACACGTGTATTCGTAGGTGAATTTGCAAACAATGGCACAAACAATGCATACGTTTCTACATTGGCAGAAGCTGCATATTATACATCATTAGAGCAGAATTCAGATATGGTTGTTATGGCTGCATACGCACCTCTCTTCTGTAAGAAAGGCTTTAATAAATGGAACGCAAATCTTATCTGGTTTGACAACCGTGGCATGTGGCGTACCACAAACTATTACTATATGAAGTTATTCAGTAAAGCAGGCAACAGAGCTTTTGCAACAACAGATGTAATGAATGGTGATGCTATAGACGAAAAGGTTTATATCTCTCCTACTATTGACACAGAAAGCGGAGAAATCTATCTTAAGCTTGTAAACAGTGAAGCTGTAGCAAAAGATCTGCAAATCAAATTAGACAACCGTAATATATATAAGGTGGTACTTGAATATATAAGTTCAGATGATACTTCTATTAAAAACCAAGGTGCTCAGAACTACTATTCAAGCTATCCGGGTATTGTCAATTTCAATTATAATGAAGCAATTGTACCACAAACTACGGGATTCGGTCCTGTAAAGAAAAGCTTCAATATTAACATTCCCGAGAATTCAGTTTGTGTAATAAAACTTATTCCTGAAAAATAAACAGATTTTATCCATAAAAAATAAGGTGGCTTTCTATGATAGCCACCTTATTTACTTTTATAGAAGTATTTACTTTAATTCAGCCAGAGCTGCTTTGATTCTCTTAAATGCTTCTACTATATTTTCATCGCTGGTTGCATAGCTGAAACGAATACATTCAGGAGCGCCAAATGAAGTACCACCTACAGTTGCCACATGACCTACCTCTAATAGATACATTGCCAAATCGTCTGCATCGGCAATAACCTTATCACCATATTTTTTTCCAAAATAATAATCACATTTTGGGAAGAGATAGAACGCACCCTGAGGATTATTAACTTCAAAACCCGGAATCTCTTTTGCCAAAGATACTATAAGGTCTCTACGCTTGTTAAACACCTTACGCATATTTTCCACATCGTCTTGTGGGCCATTGAATGCAGCTTCTGCAGCCTTTTGCGCAACAGAACATGTTCCACTGGTATATTGTCCCTGCAATTTATTACAAGCTTTTACCAACCATTCCGGTCCTGCCATAAAACCTATTCTCCAACCGGTCATTGCATATGCTTTTGAAACACCGTTGATAACTGCAATCTGATCTTTCAATTCAGGGAATTGAGCAAGACTTTCATGTCCACCAATAAAGTTGATATGCTCATATATTTCATCAGAGATGATAAACACCTGAGGATTTGCAATCAACACCTTTGCAATCTCTGCCAATTCCTGCTTTGAATATACAGAACCTGTAGGATTCGATGGAGAACAGATCATTATAGCTTTTGTCTTTGGGGTTATAGCATCTGCTATTTGCTGCGCAGTTACCTTAAAGTCTTGTTCTATACCGGCCTTGATTACAACAGGAACACCTCCTGCCAATTTTACCATTTCAGGATAACTTACCCAACAAGGTGAAGGCAAAAGAACTTCGTCACCAGGATTAACAACAGCCATGATTGCGTTGCACAAAGACTGTTTTGCACCAGTAGAAACTACAATCTGAGTAGGAGCATAATCTAGATTATTCTCTCTTTTTAGTTTGTCACTGCAAGCCTTTCTCAACGACATATATCCCGGAACAGGAGAATATGTTGAATAATTATCATCAATAGCCTGTTTTGCTGCTGTTTTTACATAGTCTGGTGTATTAAAGTCTGGCTCTCCCACACTCATATTTACTACATTGACACCTTGAGCTGCCAATTCGTTGCTCTTTTGCATCATCGCAAATGTAGCTGACGCAGCTAATCTGTTTACGCAATCTGAAATTTGTCCCATATTATTATTGTTTTTAATTATCTTTCTCCTTTAAATATACAGCAAGTTCGCTTGTAACTTCTGTAATTGTATTTATATGTTTCTTCAAATATATAGAGAAGAACCATGCTCTTAAATAGAACAACAACCCCAAAGGCAACACAACACCTACAACTTTATTGAACCAAACCTTCTTAAACGGAGGCTCTATACCATACACCGGCATTATAGGGATCTTATTTATCATATTCAGCACCACCTTATCTCTACTGTTACTCAGTTCATTTATTACATCTTCTATTCCATCTCCAAATGAATCCAAATTGCTGCTATCTACATCTCTAAAGAATAGATTCAAATAATTTGGCAGTCCATTAAAGAGACCTATTGACGACAAATTGGACGATTCTTCTGCTATAACCTGTAATTTGTCTGAGCAGAGTTTGTTATTTGGTTCTTCTATGATAACCTCTTTTCTAACTATATTACGACTCTGCTTTCCTCCAAACCAATAACGGAAGAACTCTTTATACACATCTAACTGGAATATGGTAGAATCTGCATTTGCTTTAACCGTAAAAAAGATGCTGAACGGAGTAAGAATTATGGTACTCAACCAACAACCAACAATACTCCATTCTCCCTCTCTAAACATTTTTTCGCCTGAACTAGATGTTATGTAGAAGATTATAAATGTCATCACCGACACTAAAACCGGCACTCCCAATCCACCTTTCCTAATAATTGCACCTAACGGAGCACCTATAAAGAAGAATATTATTATAGAAAGAGATTGAGTAATTTTTTGCATCCATTGTATCCAATGCTTTCTAATATTCCTGTCATTGTAAAACATATTGGTGCCTTTCAATGTCAATTCACTCTTTTGTGACTGTATTTTGGCTTGCATAGCTTTTCTTATTTCCAGCTGATCTGAACGACTTGATACCATGAATATGCTATCAGAATTAACCAGCATTGGAGCTGATGCATTAAATTTTGCAGAATCGCTTGACGATAGTTTTACTGTATTTAGTGCCATAGTCCTATAATCGCTGAGATTACCCAATCCTACACTATCTTGCTGCGCGGAGAGTGAATCTATATCATATCTTATTTGCTTCATGTTTTTACTGGCTGCTTGAGAACTCATTACATTTTCATCAACCATAGTAAAATCTGAATCAAACTCTATTAGGATATGCTTTTCTGCAAACGATTCTCTACGATATGGATTATCGGAACGACTCATCTGCTGTTCCTGCATATTTTCAAACATTTCTCCTGAATATATACGCAAAAACAGATGTTGTTTGTCGGCAGTTGTTTCCAACTTTCCAGAATCAGCAACTATCACACTTATATTTTCATATCCTTCTGATATGTCGTAGATTGTAACATCATAAAGCATTCCGGTATCTGGATTCTTGTGTTTTACATACAAGTTGAATCCTTCTATCTGATTATAAAACACACCTTCGGGAATCTGTAACTCCGGCGACTTTTGTTGCATTGAGAACACCAGCGAATACAATTTTCTTGAAGCATTGGGCCCCACCACATTTTGAAAATAGAATGACAAACCTGCCAAAAAAGTACAAAATATTATAAGAGGACGCATAATACGCAATAATGAAGCCCCTGCCGTCTTCATTGCCAGCAATTCAAAACGTTCTCCAAAGTTACCAAATGTTATAAGCGATGCTAACAGAACTGCCAAAGGCAATGCCATAGGCACTAGAGTCAGTGAGAAATAATAGAAGAATTTAATTATGACATCTAAAGTAAAGCCTTTTCCTACAAGATCCTCAATATAACGCCACAACACATTCATTAAGAGGATAAAAAGACAAACAAAGAAAGCTCCTGCAAATAATAAGAGGAAACTTCTTAATATAAATATGTCTAATTTCTTTGGTCGCACCTTTTGTTATATAGTTAGCAAAAATATGGGCAAAAACGCCAATATCTGCATTTAACCTACAAAAGTAGTGTAATTAAAAGGAACAACAAAATCTGAAAGATTGTTTTTATATGATTTTATGTTTTACAATCCGCATCGTCTTAGAGCATCTATAGAAGAATCCCAAAGACTGCGCACATCATCCTCCTCATCGGTTTCTGCAAAATCTGTAATTTCGAGAGAATAATTTCCGGTAAGTTCGTTACGAATTATACGCATTTCAAAATAAGTCCCCTCTTCTTCATCTAGCCAATGAAACCTCACATAAGTTCCTTGCCTGCAATTAATAAGCTCTGCTACACGTGCTTCGTGTTTACCCCAAACAAATTCAAATTGCTTACCTGACATTGTAACTTTATCTGCGAACCAAGCAGTTAAACCCGGAGCAGTTGCAATTGCATCCCAAATCATAGGAACAGAAGTTGCACTCAGCTGATATTCAAATACCACTTTTTGTTTGGTTGTAGTCATCTTATCGTTCATAATATCAAAAGTTAGTTTGGGAATACATTGATTGTATTACAAGGTTTTTTCCTTTTTACACAACCGTTTATGCAAAGAAAACAAAAAAAAACAACAATAACAAGTAAAAGAGCGAAAAAATAGTTTGAAAAAATGTTGCATCATTCAAAAAGGTATCTTACCTTTGCACCCGCAAAACAACAAAGATTGTTGGCGGGATAGCTCAGCTGGTTAGAGCGCATGATTCATAATCATGAGGTCCCCAGTTCAATCCTGGGTCCCGCTACTTTAAAACGAAAAGCTCCCAAAAGGAGCTTTTCGTTTTAAAGCAGCTTTACATTTTCTATATGGTTGCTACGCAACGCGCATTCGCGCCAATTAATCATTTAATCAAGCTCCCAAAAGGAGCTTTTTTCGTTTTAAAGCAGCTTTACTGTTAAAATAATCTTCTCGTTATACGTAGGTTCAGTACAGGAAAAACTTTGAAGGCAGAGATAAAATCCACACATTTTCCAACCTTTCCACGAACATTATCTACTTGATAAACCAAATCTGTACCATCGTGAGTAATCACTTTTGGACTACCTCCCCAAAACATCATACCACAATCAAAAGAGATACTGTATTTTTTATCGTAAGAACCTATTCCATCTCCATAACCAAAGCCTAAATAAGGTTTAAAACTATTTGTATGAACGGTACATTTAACCATACCATCTTCGTTCGGCAACATCATATAAAGGCCATCTGCCATATCTCCCAAATATATACCCATGCGTCCGTATCCCGCCATTTTATCTCGTAGCATATCACCCACTTCCCAGTCAAGATAGTAATCGCCATACAAAGGCTCGTCTATATATTTTTCTTCTGCAAAGAAATCATAAAGGTTATTGTAAACACCTACAGCCATCAATGTCGGCATATCTTCTGTTGTATTGTATGCTTTAGCGATACGGGACGGACCTACATAAAAGCCTGTAGTAAAATGCCATTTTTTATTTTTAAAAGGAAAAACATCCACCAGCAACTTTGCATTGTGATAAGTAGGAACACCTACCATATCAACTTCATAATCAATGTCATAACCAGTAAATTTCTTCATTAGTTCCGAGACTTGTTCCTTTTTGCTGCTAACTATGGTACCATCTTTTGTATAGTTATCTACGCCAAAAGTCATAGTCTGGCGAAAACCCGGCATAAAGGCATAACCGACTCTCAATTGTACAATATCGGCATACACTGGAGTAGCAAGATCAAGACCTATACCGGTTGAACCCAATGTCAACGCAACATCAAGATGTTTAAAGGCACCACTTTTTTCAACAATAGCATCATCAAATTGTTCTGCTTTTGCTGTTAAAATGGAACAAAATAACACTAATGACACTAACAACTTTTTCATATCAATCGGAGTATTCTTTTGTTTCACACTTCAAAAATAGTACATCGCAACGATATAAATCATAAAACTATCGTTAACTTACAATATTTTCGCTTATTAAGTTAAAAAAACGCTCATCCCGCACTTACAATTGGGATTTAATTATTAACTTTGCAACCTACTTTGTTTTATTCTAATCATAAATTTTGTTTGCGCCTGATTAGTATTAACAGTAGAAAGTAAAATATTAACCCTTAAATAAACAATTTATGAGCATTAAAAATGTGACTAAAAAAGTCCTACTAATGGTCTGTTCCATAGCATTGGTAGGAGGAATGTTCTCTTCTTGTAAGGATAACACGGAAGATATCATGGCAAATGTAAATACTCAGACTTCTGAGTTAAATGATTTGCTTGATGCACAAAAAACGGCCTTAGAGAAATTAGATCAGGCTCTGGAAGACAGCATTGACGCTGTAAACAGCAATATTGATGATTTACATCAGGAATTGCACGATTCTATCGATGCCCTAAAGAATGCAGACGCAGGCCTTTTAAACAAAATCAACAACAACAACAAATTAATTGGCGATTTGCAGGCTGAATTGGATTCATTGGCAGATGCTTGTCCTACATACCTATGGAGCGACAGCCTTAAGACTGCATACGATTTAGCAGCTGCTAATGCTGTTCTTGCAGCTAAAAACGCAGCCGACATCTTAGATTTAAAGGAGAAAGACGAGCAGATTGAACAGGCTTTGATTGACTCTATTCTCGCAGTTAAAGAATATGCTGATTCATTGCACCAGGCTGCAAAGGATTATGCAGACGAGGCTACAGCAATTGTAAATGCTAAGATTGACAGTCTTGATAATGCATTAGATATAGAAATTGCTGCACTTGAAGAAGCATATCAGGAAGCCGATTCATTGCTTCAGGACCAGCTCGATTCATTGAAACAGGATTTAGAAGATCTTGAAGAGCGTGTAGCCGCAAACGAAGAGGCTATTGCAAAATTACAGGACAAGGTTGACGATCTTGAAGACGCACTTGCAAAGATGGTAACAGGCATCATTGTTCAGGGTGTTGAAAATCCAATCTTTGGTTCATTCTCATTACCAGTAGGTATGAACTCAAACATTTTGTTAGGTTACTATGGTGAAAATGAAAGAGATTACGCATTCCCAAGCAACAAAGGTGGCATGGATGCTACAGGTATTGCAGATGCATACAGATTCATCTCCAGCCTAAATACATATGATCCAAGTGGGGAGGCTATTCTATTCAATGACACTCTTGGTACCGTTTACCTAACCGTTAATCCTGCAAAAACTGACTTTACAGGTTTGACAGTAGGAATTGAAAACAGCATCGAAGAGAGCAATGGTCTTTCTGTTACCCCACTTAAGGAGTCAAGCAAAAAACTTTCATTTGGTTATTCACCATATACAAAGAGCGTATCAAATGGACTTTACGAAGCAAAAGTTTATCTTAACGATGCTAACAGCATAGACCTTGTTAAAATCAACATAGAAAGCGGTCTAAAGAGCTCTATCAAGGATCTTCTTGAAAGTTTCAAGACAAGATCAAAACAGGTTGATTTCACTGAATTGACAACAGCTATTGTTAAGCAGATGACCAACTTTATGGATGCATACGCAATCAATGCGGAATGGACAGATTCTTTAGGTGAACATGCAGTGTATTCAAACTACAATTTGGCAGCTACAGCTTTCGCACCACTTTCATACACATTCTTGAAAGGTCAAAGCTTTGGCAAATTGCCGGTTATTAACGAATTTGATCATATTGATCTTGGAGAAATCAACCTTGATCTGAAACTCAACTTTACCCCTATTGAAATCAACAGCAATGTAAACATTGACATTAAAAATGTTGACATCGATGAAAGTGGAATCAATGTTACAGTTGATGTACCAGAAGTTGTAGGTGGAGCACTCACAGGTAACACAATTTCAAAGAAGGTTGAAATCAGCAATCTTATCGACGAAATTGAGAAACAGATTAACTCTGCAAATATGGAAGTAGAAGCTGAAATAAAGAAACAGCTTGAAACTCAGATTGAAAGCATCGAAACTGAAATCAACAAGTATCTGAAAGATATGATTGCAGACATCAATGGTCAGTTGGGCAATGTTGATGATTTGGTTGATCAGTTCAATGGTGTAGAGGGTAAGGTTAATTCTGCTATTGACAAAGTTAATTCTTTCGTAAGCCGCGTTAATAATTTGACAAGCAAAATCAACACCAGACTTGACAACTTGAATGCTTATCTTCAGGTTACAATGTTGTACGAAACAGAAGATGGCGACTTTGCAATGCTTAGCAACACCGGAGCAGGTGCATCACAGATTACAGCAGGTAAAGATGCAGTATTATACCCAACTTCATACACTGCTGAAATTATAGTTCCTGCATATAAGAAATATGTAGCATTTACTAAAGTCAATGGTGCTAGCGATAGCGAACAAGAGGCTCTTTTGGCTCAGTTAAATACAGGCGATTACCTGAACAAAGTACTTGATGGTAACACAAAGGCTATCAAACTAAATGTTCCTGCAAGCTTCTCAGGCAAGACTCTTGAGCTTACATATTCAGCTCTTGACTACAGTGGCTTTTCATCAACACGTAAGTTCTATATCTACGTTAAGTAATTCATTGTAGTTAAGATAACGTTAACATAGGAAATTGATAAATTGAAGTTATAATAGTTAACAATTTAAAAGAAAAGAATATGAAATTCAAGAATATATTAACATCAGCACTGGCAGCTGTAGCATGCATGTCAGCAACAGCACAGACAACAGAGACCGTATATGAATTCAACCCACATTGGTATATTCAGGGTCAGATAGGCGGTCAGGAGACATTAGGTGAAATCAAGTTTAAAGAACTTCTATCTCCAAACGCACAGTTAGGCGGTGGTTACCAGTTCAACGAACTATTTGGTATGCGTCTATCTGTTAATGCATGGCAAAGTAAAGCAGGTATGGAAGTTGCAGATGCTACATACAATTGGAAATGGAACTATGTAGCTCCTTCATTGGATGCAACTCTTGATCTTACCAACTTGTTTGGTGGTTTCAACCCAGAACGTTTGGTAAGCGTTAATGTATTTGCAGGTTTAGGTGCAAACATTGCATTAAAAAACGATGCAGCAGCTACTGCTAAGAGCGATATTATGGCTGCAAACGATATGGGAGGTTACGAACCATTAGCATATCTTTGGGATGGCACAAAAGCATATCTTAAAGGTAGTGTAGGTACAATGGTTGATTTCAATGTTGCGGAACGTTTAAGCATTGGATTGGAACTCTCTGCAAACACATTGAGTGACAAGTATAATTCAAAGAAAGCAGGTAACACAGACTGGTACTTTAACGCATTGGCAGGTGTTAAATATGCATTTGGTAAGAAAGCAACAAAACGTTCAGTTCCAGTTGAACAGCCAACTAATGTTGTTGAACGTGTAATTGAAAAGGTTGTAGAGGTACCAGCACAACCTGTACAAGAAGCAAAACCGGTTGTTCAGGAGATGCGTCGCGACGTATTCTTCAACATTAACGAGAGCGCAATTACTGACGTTGAAATGGTTAAAGTAAACGAAATAGCTGAATATATGAAGGCTTATGCGGAAGCTAAGGTTACAATTTCAGGATATGCAGATAAAGGTACCGGCAATGTTTCTATCAACGAATCTCTTTCAAAGAGACGTGCAGAGATTGTGGCAGAAGTTTTAAAAGACTTAGGTATTGAGGCAAACCGCATCTCTACTGTTGCTATGGGCGATTCCGAGCAGCCATACGAAAAGGCTGAATTGAACCGCGTAAGTATCTGTATTGTAAAGTAAACAAACATAATAAAGCAAGAACTGCACACCTTAAATAAGTGTGCAGTTTGCTTTATATAAATAAGGTGTATCTTAATGAAAAAAATTCTACTCGTTTTTTTAACCATTGTATTAACAACAAACATTGCGGCTCAATTAAATGGTAATGGATATTATCGTGTACAAAACGACAATACTGGCAGATATGTTTATGTAGTGGATAATAAAGGAAGCATAAACACAAGCACCAGTTCCATCGATATGAGAGCCATAAGTTTATGGAAGGACTTTGAAAAGGCTTCATCCGATCCGGCTACTGTAATTTATATAAAAAATTTCAAAGGAACTGAATACGATTTGTATGCGCAAAATACTAGTACATACGATATAACAGGAGGATACCACGTAAAAATACGTGACAATAAAAACGGCACATACATGGCATCTGGTACTGCACACGGCATGACAATATACTTAGCTGACACAGAGACCAGCGTATATAGCCCTGATGGTTTTATGGGTAGCGGCACAAATAGTGATAGGAACTGGCGAATCATTCCTATTAATCAGGATGATGACAAATACTTTGGTGTAAAGTCAGATATTAGCTATAAAGGCAAATACTACACCACGATGTATGCAAACTTTCCTTTCTCAACAACATCACCAGACACGAAAGTCTATACAATCTGCAACGTAAAAGACAATATAGCAATAATCAGAGAAGAGACTGGTGATATAGCTGCAGGCACACCTGTTATATTCGAATGTATATCTGCTGCTTCCATAGACAACAAATTAAACATTCACAGTTCAACTGCCACAGCTCCTATTGACAATTGTCTTGATGGCACATATTATTGCAACAGCAAGAACAAACATATAAACAGAGTTGCGAACAACAAAACCACAATGCGCGTATTAGGTATAATGTCTAATGGCGAACTTGGTTTTATTACTGCCGATTGCGAATATATGCCTGCAAACAAAGCATATTTGGTAGTTTCTGCAGACACACCTCAAGAGATACCAATCATGACAGAAGAGGAGTATCAGGTATATTTGGATAACAAACAAAATGAAGAGCCCAAAGAAGAGCCTCTTCCTGATGGAATTCAACGCATAGAATCGGACAATAATAAGAGTTATGGTATATACACCATTCTTGGTGTAAAGATTAGCGATAATCCTAACGATATTGATAACCTACCAAAAGGATTATATATAATCAACGGCAAAAAATACATCAAATAAGTGTATTAACATCTTATAGTGAACCCCAAAAGTTAGATAAAAAACTTTTGGGGTTTATTTCATTTTCAAACTTTTGGGTTTATAATCTATCCTTGAGGATTTTTGTATATATCAAGTAGATGTTTAGCAGCTGTAAATGAGGTTATTTCACCATTTTGAATTTGATTCTCCTTAATTTTCAAAAGGTTTTCTATTACAGGATTATGATAAAAATCATTTCTCAATGATTCATTGATTGTTTCATACATCCAATATTTAGATTGCTCATTACGTTTATGCTGAAAATACCCATTCTGTTTAACAAACGCTATATAGTCATATATCATATCCCAAACCTCTTTGATTCTTAAATCGTAAAATCCGGAATATGTAAGAACCTGAGGAGTCCAGCCACTTTCAGGCGCCGGGAACAGATGTAAGGCATTTCTAAATGAACGAGCTGCAAGTTCTGCTTTTTCAGCATTATCGCCATCTGCTTTATTAATTACTATACCATCGGCCATTTCCATTATACCACGTTTGATTCCTTGCAGTTCATCGCCGGTTCCGGCCAATTGAATCAATAAGAAGAAATCCACCATAGAGTGAACAGCTGTTTCACTCTGTCCTACTCCTACAGTTTCCACAAATATCTTATCAAATCCTGCAGCCTCGCAAAGAACTATCGTTTCACGAGTCTTACGTGCTACACCACCTAAGGAACCTGCCGAAGGACTGGGACGGACAAAAGCATCGGGATGAACGGAAAGGCGTTCCATACGAGTTTTATCGCCAAGGATACTACCTTTAGAGCGTTCGCTGCTTGGATCAATAGCCAATACAGCTAATTTTCCACCATCTTTAAGAACATGCAGGCCAAAAGAATCTATAGATGTACTTTTACCTGCACCGGGAACTCCACTTATTCCTATACGTATAGAGTTTCCGGTATAAGGTAGGCACTTCTCTATAACCTCTTGAGCCAAAGCTTGATGATCCGGCAACACACTTTCTACCAAAGTGACAGCCTGACTCAGTATAGTTACATCACCCTTAACAATTCCATCTACATATTGAGATGCTGTTAGTTGTTGACGACGAACAGGGCGACGTCCTTTAAAATAAGGATTGACGATCGAAGGCTGTTCAATCCCCTTATTGACCGTCAATCCTTTATACTCTTTACTATTTTCAGGATGTTCCATTAACGAGAAGCCAAAGAACTGCTGTTCATTGACTGACGTGCAGCCATCATGCCTACAGCATCCATTGTTACAGTTTTACCATTTGCAAGAGTAACTGTACCGTTTTCGTTGAAACGAAGCAGTTCTGTTGCATTACCTTCTACAACTGCATTCCAGCTGTTATTCTCCTGATTGTAAACCAATTCCATTGATTCTTCACCCTGCATAATCTGGTAACCATTCTCTGTTGATTTTACAAGATATTCACCATTTTCACCTTTAATGGTCTTAGTTTCGCCAGCAGCTACAGGATTTGATCCTGTCCAGAATTCTATTGTATTGAATACAACAACGTCAAGTGTCATTGTCAAACCATAAACAACATGACCGCAAAGCCAAAAGATCACATTATTTACAAATTTATTTCCTGAAATAGTTTCATTGAACTGATAAACACTCTTTGTCAAGTTAAATGAACCCATACATGATGAGAAAAGGACTGAACCGCACAAAACAGTTGCGATAGCCATTGTTTTAATTTTTTTCATAATTATTAATTTTATAAGTTGATTAATTAGTGATTCTTCACTCCTGTTCAGCAAAAATATACTAAACTATTCAGTTATCATAATTTTTTAACTTTTTTCTCTCTATGAACCAAATGTAAAGCCACCCAGGCAACCAAACCACCCAACAGGTATGCAGCTGTCTGCGCTGTATGCAACACTAATGCCAGCGGTCTGGCGTCTTCTACAGGTACACCATAAATAAACAACATCGTTATAACAACCCAATGCCATGGACCTGCACCATTTGGCGTTGGAACCAAAACAGCAAAGCTACTTGCCACAAAACATACAAGACCGGCAATAGCGCCTACCGAAGCTGTTGATTCCAAACTGAAGAACGCCAGGTACATTTCCAGATAATAACATACCCAGATACCGAGCGAATAAGCTAAAAATAGTGGTAGATTCTTAACCTGTTTAAGCGACATAAATCCTGCCCAAAGCCCAGAGACAAAGTTTTTCAGCATCTGCATAGGTTTACACTTAACAATCCACCAAATTAAAGCGACCAACGCTATAGCACCCAATATCCAATAACAAATATCCGGAATCACAAAAGTAGGAGAACTGCTACCTTCGGCTACCGTATCCGGAAGTTTATATTCACCCGAGAAAAGATCTATAAATCTAGGCATTTGCCATAATACCGTTATCAATGCAATCAGTAACAGCAATATCATATCTACAAACCTTTCTGCAAGCAACGTTCCTAATCCCTTACTAAAGGGTACTGAATTATATCTGTCAAGTATAGCACAACGTGAAATCTCGCCAAAACGAGGTATTATAATATTTGCTGCATATCCTGTAAAAACAGTAAGCGTAGTATCGCGTTGTGGCACATTATAACCCAATGGAGACAATATCAGATTCCATCGCAAGCCTCTAAACATAGGGCTTAACCAACTAAAGACAACTGCAAAGAATATCCACCACAAATCCAATCTGGCAACATCTGTCCACAATTTAGAGAAATCATAATCTCTGTATGTGTAAGCCAATACTACCGCAGAAATAAGCAGAGGCAACAACACTTTTATTGCATTTGAAAGAAACTTTTTCATCTATAATGAATACTATTTTTAAGACTTTTTACTTACTTTTGCACCCGCTAGCGTTGAGTGCAAGCAGATAATGCAAAGTTAATGATATTCCGCAATAAAATGCGGCAGTTGAATAATTTTGCTTCATTACAAACTTAATTATCTCTATATGGACGACGTTGATGCAGACAGTAAAACCAAAAAAAGGCTTAGGCCAGCACTTCTTGAGGGATTTGAAAATCGCTCAAGCAATAGCCGACACTGTTGATGCACGCGCCGGCATACCTGTATTGGAGATAGGTCCCGGTATGGGTGTTTTAACACAATACCTTATACCCAAAGATAGAGTACTTAAGGTGGTTGAATTAGACAATGAGTCTGTTGTATATCTTAAAAACCACTACCCCACATTAGATATTATAGAAGGTGATTTCCTTAAATTGGATTTAAGAGATCTATTTGAAGGCAAGGAGTTTGTACTTACAGGCAATTACCCATACAATATATCCAGTCAAATCTTTTTCAAGATGCTTGACAACATGGATATCATACCTTGTTGTACAGGAATGGTGCAAAGAGAAGTTGCTCAACGCATCTGTTCCGGTCCCGGCAACAAATCTTATGGAATATTAAGCGTTCTCATACAAGCATGGTACGATACTGAATATCTATTTACCGTAAATGAAAATGTTTTTGACCCACCTCCAAAGGTTAAGAGCGCAGTAATACGCCTCACCAAAAACTCAAGAGAAGATTTGGGTTGTAACCCTGTACTATTCAAGAAGATAGTAAAGGCAACATTTGGTTGGCGACGAAAAATGCTTAGAAATTCTCTTAAACAGGTAGTTGACAAAGACGTTCCTCTACCGGAATGCCAATACCTGGACAAAAGACCGGAGCAACTCTCGGTAGAAGACTTTATCAATCTGACAAATCTGATTGAGAAAGCCAAGAGAAAGTAATAAGATGTAACACTCCAACTTGCGTTGGAATATTCAGGAACAAAACTATGGAAAAGATCTTTCTGGATAACATATTAGAATTAATTGAGAAAGAAGACGCTGCACAGCTTAAAGCCATTCTTTCTGAGATGCACCCTGCAGATATTGCAGAATTGTGCGACGAACTAGACATAGACGAAGCTCGATTTATATATCGTCAATTAGACAATGAGACAGCTGCTGACGTTCTCATTGAGATGGACGAAGAAGCGCGTAAAGACCTGCTTGAAGTACTACCTTCTGAAACTATTGCCAGGAAGTTCATCGATTATATGGACACCGACGATGCGGTTGATATAATCCAGGAGATGGACGAAGACAAGCAGGAAGAGGTCCTATCACACATTGAAGACATAGAACAGGCCAGCGACATTGTTGACCTGATGCAATACGATGAAAACACCGCCGGAGGTATGATGGGTACCGAAATGGTAGTTGTAAATGAGAACATGAGTATGCCCGAGTGCCTTACAGAAATGAGACTTCAAGCAGAGGACATGGACGAAATTTACAACGTATATGTAGTCGATAATGAAAATAGACTTAAAGGTGTATTTCCTTTAAAGAAGATGATAACAAATCCATCTGTATCAAAAGTAAAATACGTGATGGATGAAGACCTTATAACTACAAAAGTAGATACTCCTATTGATGAAGTGGTACAACTGATAGAGAAGTATAATCTGGTAGCCGTACCTGTTATTGATAGCATAGGCAGACTGCAAGGACAGATTACTGTCGATGACGTAATTGACGAATTGCGCGAACAACAGGAACATGATTACCAGTTGGCATCGGGTATCACAGCCGACGTAGAGACCACCGATAATGTATTCCGTCAAACCAGAGCTCGTATTCCATGGCTATTGATAGGCATGTTTGGAGGTATTCTAAACTCTATGTTATTGGGTAATTTTGAAGGATCATTTGCAGCGCACCCCGAATTACTACTCTTCATACCACTTATTGGTGGTACCGGCGGTAATGTGGGTACCCAATCTTCAGCTCTTGTTGTACAGGGATTAGCAAATGGTTCATTAGACACAAACCACATTGTTCGTCAGGTCTTTAAAGAATCACTTGTAGCATTAATCAATGCAAGTATTCTATCACTTTTGGTATTTGGATATAACATGATCAGGTATGGTTATTTGGCACCTGTTACATACGCAGTTCCTCTCAGCCTGTTTGTTTTGGTAATAATAGGAACACTATGGGGCACCATGCTTCCGTTGTTATTTGAAAAGATACATATAGACCCGGCCATTGCAACCGGTCCATTCGTACAGATTACAAATGACTTATTGGGCATCGCTATATATATAGGTGTAATTTCATTGATGGTTTAGAATTTTACACCATACTTTTAAGAAGTTTTTTGGCTGTTTATTAGATATTGTTATTAAAATTGCTTTTATTTGCAATCTAAATCTGTTGCTTCAACTACTTATGGCTTCATAATGAGGCAGTTTAACAGCAACAGTAAAATATTTATTAATTACTAATTAGCTTCTTACTGAGTTATGAATGAAGAATTGAATATCGAAACCACAAGAAATGACGAAAACGAAGTAACGGTTGTTATGGATGCTATAACAGACCGCAGTCAGGTAATCAACCGTTTACAAGAGATAGTCAGCGATATATCTTTGGCCAACAAAACAGAGTTAGAACACCTAAAACAGGGGTTCTATAAGTTGTTACATACAGAACAAGAAGCTAAAAAGGCCGATTATGTTGCTAATGGAGGGAACATAGAAGAATATGTTCCTGAAAAGGACGCATTAGAAGAGCAGTACAAACAGTTGATAAAGATCATCAAAGAGAAAAGGGCTGCTCAGCAAGAAGCTTTGGAGGTAATCAGAAAAGAGAATCTAAAAAAGAAGTATGAATTACTGGACAGATTCAATGCACTTATTGAAAAAGCAAACACAGAGAACGTACCTTTCAATGAAGTAAAAGCCATCCAAAAAGAGTGGAAAGAGATTAAAGAGGTTCCGGCAGACAAAGTTAATGAATTGTGGAAAAGCTATCAGCAGTGTTCTGAAAAATTCTATGATATTCAGAAACTGAACAATGAATTCCGCGAATATGACTTTAAAAAGAATTTAGAGACAAAGCTTGCTATATGCGAAGAGGCTGAAAAGTTAACAGAAGCAAAAGATATAGTAGCAGCATTCCGCAAGCTACAGAAGCTGCATATAGATTTCCGTGAAACCGGTCCTATTGCCAAAGAGTTGCGTGAAGAGATATGGACTCGCTTTAAGAGTGCATCTACAACCATCAATCGTCGTCACCAGCAGCATTTTGAACAATTGAAACAGACTGAGCAGGAACATCTTGACCAAAAAGTAGTTATATGCGAACTTTTAGAAAGCATTGATTACGACTCACTTACTAAATTCCAGGATTGGAATGACAAAACATTAGAGGTACAGACACTGCAAAAAAAGTGGCGCGAAATAGGTTTTGCTCCTCAGAAACAGAACAAGAAAATTTACGACAGATATAAAGCGGCTTGCGATAAGTTCTTTAAAATGAAATCAGAATTCTTTAAACAAGCTAAAACTGATATGAGCGATAATTTAACCAAAAAGAATGCTCTATGTCAAGAGGTTGAAGAATTGTGCAATACAACAGATTGGGAACGTGCAACCGACAGAATAAACGCTATACTAAAAGAGTGGCGTGAAATAGGTCCTATCCACAAAAAACAATCAAATCAATTGTGGGACAAATTCACCGAAGCTTGTAATAAATTCTATAAGGCAAGAGAGAAAGGTTCTTCAATTAAATCGGAAGAACATGAAAATCTTTTTAGAAAGAAATCTATTCTTTCCAAGCTAAAGTCTTACAATCCTTCAAAGATAGGCGAAGATGTAAAAGAAGCTATCCAGGAATTAATTGACGAATGGAATAGTATAGGACACGTACCATATAGAGTTAAGGATAAACTTACAAATGAATTCAATGAGTTATTCCAGGCATTATCAGAAAAACTGGATTTGCAAAAGAAGAGCCGCAAACAGAACGTTCAGCACAACAATCGTCCTGCTAAAGATTCTTCATTAAGCATTAAGGAAAAACTAACAAGACAATACGAGAATCTTAAGAACGAGATTCAAACCTACGAAAACAATTTGGCCGCAATCTCTACATCAAGCAAAACCGGAAATGGTTTTATTGATAGCATAAAGAAGAATATTGAATCTTTAAAGAAAGAGGCCGAAGAAATTCTGAATAAAATTCGCGGATTAGATAAAGAAGATTCCGCAGAATAATAAAAAAGAAAGCCACTCTGATTGAGTGGCTCTTCTTTTTGCTGGGCTACCCGGACTCGAACCAGGAAAGGCAGGACCAGAATCTGCAGTGTTACCATTACACCATAGCCCAAAGCATTTTTGCGGTGCAAAGATAGTCATTTTTTTACATTCACAAATCAAACTGACATTTTTTTGCATTGTTTTTTACAAAATCAGCTAATATCTGTCACTATTTACCCATATCAATTCTTAAAATCATAAAATAAACCATTCTATTTAACAAAAAAGCAAAAGATTTGTTACATGGTGTACTATTGTTGAAGAAAATAGGCTAATTTTGTATCATTGAATTTTTATATACAGAAATGAGTACAAGAGAAAGTATATTAGACAGCATCATTGAGGGTATTCAAGACAGAAAGGGCGAAGCTATCACTATAGCCGATTTGACTAACATAGAAGATACCATCTGTAAGTATTTCGTTATATGCCAAGGAGGCACCCCTAACCAAGTACTTGCTATTACAGACTCCATTCGCGAAACAGTACGTATTAACGAAAGCAGAAAACCGGATTTTGTAGATGGTACAGCCTATGCACATTGGGTAGCTATGGATTATGGTGAAGTGATGGTACACATCTTTACCCCGGAATTGAGAACTTACTATGATTTAGAGCATCTTTGGGCAGATGCCAAACTGGAAGAGATTCCTGATATTGATTAAAATATGAATAATAAAAACAAGAAAGACAATAAGAAACCCACGTTTAATCTATCGTGGATATACATTCTCCTGTTTGTTGCTTTTGGTTACATCATAATGAAAGATGATGGATCAAGCATGGTAGGTAAGGCTAACTATTCAGAATTCAAGGAGTACGTAGAAAAAGGTTATGCAGAAAAAATTGTAATATATTCCAACGACAACTCCTTGGAACTATTTATTTATCCGGATTCTGCCAAGTACATATTTGGAGATAAAGTCAAAGCAGAACAGATACTCTCACCAATGGTCTCTGTAGGAGTAGGTTCTATGGATAATCTACAACTATTCATAGACCAGGCAGAATCGGAAGGTAAATTTACCGGCACAATTGAATACAAGAAGAAATCAAACTCCTTAATGGACATAATCATAAGCATATTACCATTCTTACTAATTATCGGTATTTGGTTCTTTATGATTAGAAGAATGAGCGGTGGCTCAAATGGAGGTGCCGGAGGAGGTGTATTCAATGTAGGTAAATCTAAAGCCAAGCTATTTGAAAAAGGACAGGCAAACCGAATAATGTTCAAGGATGTTGCCGGCCAGGACGAAGCTAAAGAAGAGGTTCAGGAGATAGTAGAATTTTTAAAGAACCCAAAGAAATATACCGATTTAGGTGGTAAGATTCCAAAAGGAGCACTGCTTGTAGGCCCTCCGGGAACAGGTAAAACTTTGCTTGCCAAAGCTGTGGCTGGCGAAGCGGATGTACCATTCTTTTCACTTTCAGGTTCTGATTTTGTAGAAATGTTTGTGGGCGTAGGTGCATCGCGTGTAAGAGATTTGTTCCGCCAGGCAAAAGAGAAATCTCCTTGTATCATTTTTATTGACGAGATTGATGCTATAGGTAGGGCACGTGGTAAAAATCCGGCAATGGGTGGTAATGACGAAAGAGAAAACACTCTCAACCAGTTGCTTACCGAAATGGATGGATTTGGCACAAATAGCGGTGTTATAATTTTGGCAGCTACCAACCGAGTAGATATTTTGGACAAAGCTCTGTTACGAGCCGGACGCTTTGACAGACAGATACATTTAGATCTTCCTAATCTGAATGAACGCAAAGAGGTATTCAATGTACATCTGCGTAATCTAAAACTCAACAAAGATGTAGATGTAGAATTCCTGGCAAGACAGACTCCGGGATTTTCCGGGGCCGATATAGCAAACGTTTGTAACGAAGCTGCGCTGATAGCTGCAAGACACGATAAAAAATCCGTTGAAAAGGCAGATTTCTTAGCTGCAGTAGATAGAATAATTGGTGGTTTAGAAAAGAAAACAAAAGTTCTTACAGCCGACGAAAAGAGAGCTATAGCTCTACATGAATCGGGGCACGCTACACTATCCTGGTTCCTGGAACATGCAAATCCGCTGGTGAAAGTTACTATTGTACCTAGAGGCAGAGCATTGGGTGCAGCTTGGTATTTACCGGAAGAGCGTCAAATTACAACCAAAGAACAACTTTTGGATGAAATGTGTGCAACTTTGGGCGGACGTGCAGCAGAAGAGTTGTTTATAGGTCACATCTCAACAGGTGCTATGAACGACTTGGAACGCGTTACAAAACAGGCATACGGTATGATAGCATACGCAGGTATGAGTGACAAGTTAGCTAATTTATGCTATTACAGCAATACAGACGAATACGCATTTCAAAAACCATATAGTGACAAAACAGCTGAACTTATAGATTCAGAGGTTAAAGCTATGATTGCAGAACAGTACGAACGTGGCAAACAGATTCTTCTGGAACATAAAGAGGGACATCACGAATTGGCACAGCTACTATTGGAAAAAGAGGTGATATTCGCAGAAGACGTTGAACGCATTTTTGGCAAACGTCCATGGGCATCAAGAAGTGAAGAGATTTTAGAAACCGACAATAATAAGCAAGAGTAATAATTGTGGAATTATTAAAGAGAAGTATAACCGGCATATTATACGTTGCAGCAATTGTTGCAAGTATAATTTTAGGAGGCAAGTGGATGTTTTGGCTATTTGCAGCTTGTACTGTTTTAGTTACAATAGAGTTTGTATCACTCATAAACAGGCATAAAGAATGTAATGCATCGTGGTTCTGTGCTGCAACACTCTCTTTCTTTTTATATTCGGGGATTACTGCTTTTATAACCGGACTTGCTCCGGCATATACAGTAAATCCCATAAAATTACTCTTGCCATTTATCGTTTATTTCATATTGACCATAATATGGGAGCTATACCAACAAAATGAACATCACATATTAAATCTTAGTATTGCAATCTTTCCTGCAATCTATATAGCACTACCGTTCAGCCTATTGAACGGATTAGGTCATATTATGGCAGATTCTCAGTTAACATGGCTGTTGCCACTTGCTTTTTTCATTTTTATTTGGACTAACGATGTTGGAGCCTATTGTGTAGGTTGTACTATTGGTAAACATCGTCTGTTTGAAAGAATCTCTCCAAAGAAGAGTTGGGAAGGCTCTGTTGGCGGTGCCATTTTTACAATTATTGCAGCAATAGTGATTTGGAAAATCCACCCAATTTTCAACGTATGGGTTTGGATAGGAATGGCTATAATCACAGTGGTATTCGGAACATTTGGAGATTTAGCTGAATCATTGATTAAAAGAGAATTAGGCGTAAAGGATTCTGGCAAAATATTGCCGGGACATGGAGGTTTTCTAGACCGTTTTGACAGCACATTATTAGCTGCACCTATAGTATATACCTATATCTACTACGTAAGTCTGTCTGCTTTATAAATTGATTATTTATTAAGGGAGTCAACTATTTTTGCAGCAGCCTTTATTGAAGCACCGGCACCACCCAATGTCTCCGACATTCTGTCGTAACCATCTAACTGAGCCTTACGTTCTGCAGTATCGGATAACAATGGCAACAGATGTTTCCGGATGTTATTCACATTCATCCCGTCTGCAACAAGCTCCGGTACCAATTCCCCGTTTGCTATCAAATTCACAAGCGATATATACTTTACTTTTATAAAATACGGACGAAGCTTTGATACAATCCACCCTAATGGCATCTTATAACACACTATTTGAGGTACTTTAAACAAGGCTGTCTCCAACGTAGCAGTACCCGATGTTACCATAGCAGCATAAGCTCCATTCAAAACATCATAAGTCTTGCCATACACAACCTCAACATTTGAATTCTTAATATACTTTGTATAAAAATCCGGCGAAATACCCGGTGCAGCGGCAAGAACAGGTTTTATGCCTTCTATACCCTTTATTGATTCCAACATAATAGGCAGATTTCTGCTGATTTCCTGTTTTCTGCTTCCTGCCAACAACGCCAGTACCCTACCCTTTTCACCAGTTGCTGATTTCTGATTATCTACACTTGCTTTGTATTCAAAAACAGCATCCACACAAGGATTGCCAACATAATCAATAGAGTAGTTATGTTTTGCAAAATACTCTATTTCAAACGGTAATATGGAGAATAGTCTGTCCACATCACGTTTAATATTCTTTATCCTATAGCTCTTCCAGGCCCACAACTTGGGTGAGATATAGTAATATACCGGAATATTCAGTTTATGCTTAACCTGTTTAGCTATAGAGAGGTTAAATCCCGGATAATCAACAAGAATTACCGCATCCGGTCTCCATTCTGAGATATCATCAAAACAGATTTTTGCTCCTGTCAAGATAGTACGAAGATGAGTCAGCACCGGCCAGACACCCATATATGCCAAGTTCTTATAGTGCTTGACAAGAGTGCCTCCAACTGCTTGCATTTTATCGCCTCCAAAAAATCTAAAATCAGCATTACAATCTTTTTGCAATATTGCTTTCATTAAATTTGAGGCGTGTAAATCTCCGGATGCTTCACCAGCTACCAAATAATATCTCATTACTCTATTTTTTTGTAAAGATACTACTTTTTCTTTTATCCGCTAAAGTAGTTTGTTAGTTTAGCATATTTTTAAAGGACTGAGACGAATCGCACAAAAAAATAAGCTTGCTTATTTTGTTCTTCGTTTAGTTTAGTGTACTTTTACATTCTAATTCAAACAGTATGGGAAAAATCATAGCTTTGGCAAATCAAAAAGGTGGTGTAGGCAAAACTACAACCACTATAAATTTATCTGCATCATTGGCAACCTTTGAAAAGAGAGTATTGGTGGTAGATGCAGATCCACAGGCAAATGCATCATCGGGATTAGGCATTGACATACAACAGGTAGAGCTATCTGTTTACGAATGCCTGATAGGAAGTTGCAAAGCAAAAGATGCAATTCAGAAATCGTGCGTAGAGGGTTTAGATGTAATCCCCTCACATATTGACCTTGTTGGAGCCGAATTAGAGCTTATGAATATGGAGAATAGAGAACTTGTACTAAAACAGGTTCTGGCTCCTTTAAAGGACGATTACGATTATATATTCATAGATTGTTCTCCATCATTAGGTATTATTACTGTTAATTCACTTACAGCTGCCGATTCTATAATCATACCGGTACAGTGCGAATATTTTGCACTGGAAGGAATCAGCAAATTATTGAATACCATTAAGATAATTAAGAGCAAACTAAATCCTGCATTAGACATAGAGGGATTCTTACTTACTATGTACGATTCCAGATTACGTTTAAGCAACCAAATAAAAGAAGAGATAAAGAAACATTTCCGCGAATTGGTGTTTGAAACAATCATATCCAGAAACATCAGATTAAGTGAGGCTCCAAGTTATGGTCTGCCGGCAATTATGTACGATGCCGATTCAAAAGGCGCACAGAACTATTTGGCTTTGGCACAGGAACTATTGAAAAAAAACAGATAAAAGAATATGGCAATAAAGAAATCAGCCTTAGGTAGAGGTTTGGACGCATTAATCTCTACAGATTACACAAAAACAGAGGGTTCTTCTTCAATAAACGAAGTACCCCTAAAGCAGATATACGCAAATCCGGACCAACCTCGTAGAGAATTTGACGAAGAACGTCTTCAAGAACTTGCCGACTCCATACGTGAAATAGGAATTATTCAGCCTATAACACTGCGTAAGATAAAGGAGAACGAATACCAGATTATAGCAGGCGAGCGTCGCTTTAGGGCAGCCACAATAGCCAATCTGGAAACTATCCCTGCATACATTCGTACTGCCGACGATGAGAATGTTATGGAGATGGCACTTATAGAAAACATTCAACGCGAAGATCTGAATGCAATGGAAGTTGCATTGGCTTGCCAGAATTTATTGGAAGTATATAATATGACACAAGAGCAGTTAAGCACCCGCATAGGTAAAAAACGCGCTACTGTAGCCAATTACATACGTCTATTAAGACTGCCTGCTGAAATTCAGGTTGCATTAAAGGACAAACTGATTGATATGGGACACGCCAGAGCATTGCTTGCGATTGACGACCCAATAAAACAGCTTGCACTATTCCACGAACTGAGAAAATATGGATATTCAGTAAGAAAGGTTGAAGAGCGTGTTAAGCAGATTAATGAAGCGACAGATACTATTGCAAAGAAAGCAACAACATCAAGAAAGTCAATTGATATAAAACTTACCGATTTATTGGGCACATCGGTGTGCGTAAAATGCAATGACAAGGGCAAAGGTAATATTACTATCCCTTTCAAAAATCAATCTGAATTAAACAGAATAATTGAATTGATAGAAACCATTAAAAAATAATGGCAAAGATTATTATCAGACATATTATTATTGCTTTAGCTTTTATCTGCTATCCTCTGGCAAGTTTTGCCCAAGAGGCATTTACTGTTAATGACAGCATCAGAAATGCCAGAGTGGATAGCCTGTTCTCTACATTGAGCGACACTACCCGTTGGAATAGAGAAATGGAATTTGTCAGGAGTCTGAATTTTGAAACAGAAACAGATTCCACAATGTTCTTACCTTCATTTTCCGACATTAAGACCAAAGATAAAAGAATTAAGTGGAAAGAGAAGGATAGTTTGATAATTGCGAATCTTGAAATTGCAAATCAAGAATGGTTACCAGACCCCAAAAAAGCTACCTGGATTGCATTGGCCTTTCCCGGTGGTGGACAGATTTATAACAAAAAGTATTGGAAATTGCCTATTGTATATGGAGGTTTTATAGGTTGCGTTTATGCGCTTTCCTGGAACGGACAGATGCTGAGAGATTATTCCAACGCATATTTGGACATTATGGACAACGACCCTAACACCAAGAGTTACGAAGATTTGCTACCCCCTAACTTTGATGTAGAATCAAATATGAATTGGTTGAAAGACGTTATCAAGAATAGAAAAAACAAATACAGGCGTTATAGAGATATGAGTATATTTGCATTTGCGGGAGTATATCTGGTATCTGTAGTAGATGCATACGTAGATGCAGAACTCTCACATTTTGATGTATCGTCTGACGTAAGTATGAAGGTTACACCAAACATATCCATAGATAGGGGTATAGGCAACGTAGGTTTCAACCTGGCATTTAATTTCTAAGCAACAGAAAGAAATATGAATAAATACATCAAACATATATACACATTTGTTTTACTACTGTTTATCACTTTAGCTGTAAAAGCTCAATCAGATTCCATCGCGGTTTCTGATTCCGTTTATACAACTTCTGCCGATAGCACTATATGCCTGCCGGAGAGCTACTACATAGAATTAGACAGTCTGCTAAACGATTGGTACGCACGTCAATACATTGTTTACGATTCAACCTGTATAACAGGATCTGCCAATGTAAAATTCAGCGACACTGTGTATGCAGAACGATTAAGCAGTTTGCCCACCATTGTTGAGATGCCGTACAACTATCTTACCAGACAATATATAGACGCATACACTGGCAGAAATAAAGCGGTAATATCATACTGCTTGTCAATGATGAATTTCTACGAAGAGACATTTGTAAATGCACTTAATAAATATGGAGTACCCATAGAACTTAAATATCTGCCTATCATTGAATCGGCATTGAAACCTAAAGCTTATTCCAAAATGGGTGCCGCCGGTCTATGGCAGTTCATTTATAGCACCGGACGAACATACGGACTTTATGTAAACAGTTTGGTAGATGATAGATATGACGTGATAAAATGTAGTGAGGCTGCAGCCAAACACTTAAAAGATTTGTACAATATGTTTGGAGACTGGAGTCTTGCCATTGCTGCATATAATTGCGGTCCGGGAAATGTAAGCAAAGCTATTACCCGTTCCGGAGGCAAAAAGAATTTTTGGGATTTGTACCCATATCTACCAAATGAAACCAGGGGATATCTACCGGCATTTATTGCTGTTAACTACGCAATGACATTCCATAAAGAGCATGGAATTTGTGCAATGGCAACTAATCAGCCGGACATAACAGATACAATTCACGTAAATAAGAATCTACACTTCCAGCAGATAATTGATTTTTGTGGAATAGACAAAGATGAATTAAAAGCACTTAATCCGCAGTATCTTACTGAAGTTATTCCCGGTGCATATAAGACATACACTCTTAGACTACCAATAGAACATATCAGACCTATAGTAGAAGCAGGAGATTCTCTATACGAACATAAAAAAGAGGAACTGTTTCCAAAGAGCAAATTGGCATACATCGATGATGATATGAAGAACAGGAATACTTACATTGTCCACCGTATAAAAGATGGAGAGACATTGTCATCTATTGCTGTAAAATATCATACATCAGTTAAGAATATTAAGAACTGGAATAACCTGAGCAGTGATAGAATTCGCGCAGGAAAAACTCTAAGAATCTATAATCGTTAATGAATTACCGTTATGAGCGAAGAGAAACTATTTTCAGCAGACGAAGAGAGATTGATTGACGAAGCGTTCAATCATCTTATAGATTGTTACTTGCAAACCAAGCATCGCAAAAAAGTAGAAATTATCACTAAAGCATTCCAGTTTGCACGTCAGGCACACAAAGGCGTAAGACGTCATTCTGGCGAACCATATATAATGCACCCGTTGGCTGTTGCCCAAATAGTATGTAGTGAAATAGGTTTGGGTTCAACATCCATCTGCTCTGCCCTACTACACGACGTTGTAGAAGACACCGACTACACTATTGACGATATCAAGAACGTATTTGGTCCAAAAATAGCTCAGATTGTAGATGGATTGACAAAAATTGCCGGTGGTATTTTTGGTGACAAGGCATCGGCACAGGCAGAAAATTTCAAGAAACTTCTGCTTACTATGTCGGACGATATTCGTGTAATACTTATTAAGATTGCAGACCGTCTGCATAACATGCGTACTCTTGAACACATGCTTCCGCGCAAACAGTATAAGATTGCCGGTGAAACACTATATCTGTACGCACCATTAGCATACAGATTAGGATTGAATAAAATCAAATCGGAATTAGAAGATTTAAGTTTCAGATTTGAGCATCCCAAAGAGTATAATGCCATTAAGGACAAGTTAGCCTTTTCAAGAGAAGAACTCAACAATGCCTATAAAGATTTTATAGGTCCTATAAACGATAAACTTCAACAGATGGGTATTCAATATAGAATAATGGGTAGAATAAAGACCCCATATTCTATTTGGAGAAAGATGAATGCAAGAAATCTATCATTTGAAGAAGTTTACGACATTCTTGCAGTTAGAATTATATACGAACCACCTACTTCGGAAGTTGAATTAAGTGAATGTTTCAATATTTACTTGATGATTTCTGAAATATACAAAGCCCACCCCGATAGATTACGAGACTGGGTTACACTGCCTAAAGCAAATGGTTATCAGGCACTTCATACAACCTTAATGAGTAATAGAGGTCAATGGGTTGAGGTACAGATAAGAAGTACCCGTATGGACGATATTGCCGAACAAGGTATTGCTGCACACTGGAAATACAAAGCCGGTACAGGTGCATACGATGAAGACGAAAACGAATTAAATAAATGGTTAGAGACCATCAAAGAGATATTGGAAGATCCACAGCCTGACTCTATGGACTTTCTGGATACCATCAAATTGAATCTCTATTCATCAGAAATATTTGTCTTTACTCCAAAAGGAGAACTCAGAATGATGCCACAAGGCAGTACTGTTCTGGACTTTGCATTTACCATACACTCACAAATGGGTACCAACTGTATTGGTGCTAAGGTCAATCAGAAACTGGAGCCTATTAATTACGAACTAAAAAGCGGTGACCAGATAGAGATTCTTACATCTAAAAGCAGTAAGGTAGATGCAGAATGGCTAAATATTGTTACTACAGCAAAAGCCAAAGGTCGAATTAAGGCCCTTCTAAGAAAAGAAGAGAGAGAATACCGAAAATTTGGCGAAGCACTGTTTAACGAATTCCTGCATAAAGAAGATTTGGATGTAGATACCAACAAGATAGAAAAGCTTTGCAAGCTTCATGGTGTTGAATCCAGAGAAGAACTGATGTTAGCTATTGGACAAAAGAAAGTTCTCTTAAGCGATTCTGACAAATCAATAATAAAGGGAGAAAGCAGTAGTTGGTACAATCGTTTTAAACTATCGTTCTCTACAAAGAAAAAAGAGGTCAAGCCCTATTCGGAAAATGAAAACAACGAGAAAAAGAGTATTGATGTTAAGAAGACACTTGTAATAACAGACCAGGACTTACATAAATACAAGTTAGCCCATTGTTGTCATCCGGTTCCGGGAGATAGTGTATTGGCTTTTGCCGAAGAAGATGGTACTATAACCATTCACCAACGCAAGTGCGAAAAGGCCAATAAATTAAAATCTGCTATGGGTAATAGAATACTCACAGTAGATTGGCATACCGAAAGCAGTCTGTTCCCTGTATCTATATATATGAAAGGTGTAGATAACATAGGAACATTGGCTAAGGTAACAGAAGTTATATCAGAAAAAATGAATGCCAACATTAAAAAGTTGACATTGGAATCGGAAGGCGGACTGTTTGAGGGTACAATTATTGTATTGGTTCACAGTCTGGACGAATTGGAGAACATTAAAAAGGGAATAAAGAAGATTACCAATATTAAAACGGTTTTCCGCAAGGAGGAGTAGCATCCAATTCCTTACCTATCTCCAACAATTCATTTTTGATTGATTGCAGTCTGGTAACAATATCGTGCAGATCTACAGTCTTTTTAGGGTTTTCTTTCAGTCTGACTTTTGCTCCGCTGATAGTAAGTCCCTGATCTTTTACCAAAAAAGAGATTAGCTCTATCAGTTCAATATCTTTAACAGTATATTGACGTACACCTTTGGAATTCTTTTTTGGAGAGAGTTCCTTGAATTCCTTCTCCCAATAACGCAATGTGGTCTCCGGTACTCCAACTTTATCGGAAACCTCTTTTATTGAATAATACTTTTTCAGTTCTTTATTTGGATTGTATGCCATATCATCTAATTTAATCAAATACCTTACCGTGGTTTTCTGCCATCTGAATCATCTCTTCATATTGTTCTGCATCTAAATCCATAAAGTAGTAGTTAACAGGATTCACATTTTTACCATCCACTAACACTTCATAATGTAAATGCGGACCGGTACTTTTACCTGTAGAACCTGCCTTCGCTATCTCTTCTCCTCTAACAACTTTCTGTCCCTGCTTTACCAGCATTTTGCTAAGATGAGCATATCTGGTTACATATCCATATCCGTGGTCTATCTCTATAAGATTACCATATGCCGTTTTCCACCTTGCATATTTAACCACACCATCGGCAGTTGCATAGACCGGCGTACCTGTGTCGCAGGCAAAATCCATACCATAATGGAACTTACGAACATGATATACGGGGTCTGTACGGTAGCCGTAACCGGAAGCTGTACGTTTTAAATCCTTATTTGCAACAGGCTGGATAGCCGGCATAGCTTTAATACGCAATTCCTGCTCTCTGGTAAATTCAACCACTTCGTTAAAAGAACGTGTCTGAACATAGAGTTTACGTTCCAACAAATCTATTTTTTGAGCAGTGTTTATTACCAATTCAGCATTTGGCATAGTCATCAAATCTTCATAGCGGTTTGTTCCGTTATAACTAACCTGACGAGAATCGGACGAAACAGGTTCGGCCTCCAAAAGTACTCTATAGAGATTATCATCTCTCTGTTCTATATCTTCTAATATCAACAAAGATTCATCAACCTTTTTGGAAAGCACTTTATATTGAGCCAAAAGTTCAGAATTTTCTTCTGCTAACTCTATGGCAGAAGGTGTCTTGATAGAAAAGAAGTAAATCAAGAAAAATACTCCTCCCAATAGGCAGGAGTAGAAGATTCTTGATATGTATGTCAAGAATTTCTGAGCCAATGTTGGATATATTCTTCTATAGACTCTTTTCTGCGGATCGTACTGATAATAAACTTTTCTCATATACGAATAGATACTTCTGTGCAAATGTAGCAAAAAAATGTAGTATCTTTGCACGTTGTAAAATATATTGCAAATAAACGTTTATTGATATATAGCACTATGATGACAGCTAAAGAGATTCGCGAATCTTACAAACAGTTCTTCAAGAGCAAGGAACATCTTATAGTTCCATCTGCTCCTATGGTAGTTAAAGATGACCCTACACTGATGTTCACCAATGCAGGAATGAACCAGTTTAAGGATATTATTTTGGGAAATGCGCCTGCCAAAAGCAAGCGTGTAGCCGATTCACAGAAATGCTTGCGAGTAAGCGGTAAGCATAACGATTTAGAAGAGGTTGGACACGACACATATCACCACACAATGTTTGAAATGTTGGGAAACTGGTCGTTTGGAGACTATTTTAAGAAAGAGGCCATTGAATGGGCTTGGGAATACCTTGTTGACGTTCTCAAAATAGATCCTAAAAACCTCTATGCAACAGTCTTTGAAGGAAGCGCTGAAGAGGGTTTGGAGCGCGATAACGAAGCAGCAGCCATTTGGGAACAATTCTTACCAAAAGACCATATCCTAAATGGAAACAAACACGATAATTTCTGGGAAATGGGCGATACAGGTCCTTGTGGTCCTTGTTCAGAAATACATATAGATTCCAGATCGGAAGCTGAAAAAGCAGCAATACCGGGCTATCAGTTAGTAAACAAAGACCATCCACAGGTAATTGAAATCTGGAACCTGGTATTTATGCAATACAACAGAAAGGCAGACCATTCACTTGAACCACTACCTGCAAAAGTAATAGATACAGGTATGGGATTTGAACGTTTGGTACGCACACTGCAAGGCAAAACATCAAACTATGACACAGATGTCTTCCAACCAATAATTAAGACAATTGGCGAGCTTACCGCATTGGAGTATGGCAAAGACGAACAGGTTGATGTTGCTATGCGAGTAGTTGCCGACCATATTCGTACCATTGCATTCTCCATTACAGATGGTCAGTTACCTTCTAATGCAAAAGCCGGTTACGTAATACGCAGAATACTACGTCGTGCTGTAAGATATGCCTACACATTCTTAAAACAGAAAGAGGCATTCCTTTACAAACTGATTCCTGCCCTAATTGACAATATGGGCGATGCATATCCGGAACTTAATGCACAAAAGACACTTATTGAAAAGGTTATCATAGAAGAAGAGGAATCATTCTTGCGCACACTTGAAACAGGTATTAAACTGTTGGACAAAGTTATAGCAGAAGCTAAAGACAACGGCACAACCACTATAAACGGCAAGAGTGCATTTACTCTGTACGACACATACGGATTCCCATTAGACCTGACAGAACTTATTCTCCGTGAAAACGGAATGAACGTCAACATAGACGAGTTCAATGCAGAAATGGAGAAGCAGAAAGCACGTGCACGTAATGCTGCTGCAGTTGAGAATGGCGACTGGATAGTTCTAAAAGAGGGCGAAACAGAGTTCGTTGGCTATGATTTTACAGAATTTGAAACATCTATCTTGCGTTATCGTTCAGTTAAACAGAAAAACGGAACCATTTGGCAGATAGTATTAGATAAAACTCCTTTCTATGCTGAAATGGGTGGTCAGGTAGGCGATACCGGTGTATTGGTAAGCGAATTTGAAACCATAGAAATTCTCGACACCAAAAAAGAGAACGGTCTTGCACTGCATATTGCCAAAAAGATGCCTGAACATCTTGATGCTCCTATGATGGCTTGCGTAGATACAGAAAAACGTCGCGCTTGTGAAGCCAACCATACAGCTACACACCTTTTAGATGCTGCACTAAGAGAGGTTTTGGGCACACACGTTGAACAGAAAGGTTCATTGGTAACTCCGGATAGCCTTCGTTTTGACTTCTCTCATTTCCAAAAGGTTACAGAAGAAGAGATACGCAGAGTAGAAGAGATAGTAAATGCTCAGATTCGCCAGGACATTCCTTTGATGGAACATAGAGACACCCCATTGGAAGAGGCCAAGAAAATGGGTGCTATAGCTCTGTTCGGAGAAAAGTATGGCGATAGAGTTCGCGTAGTTCAGTTTGGTCAGTCCATAGAGTTCTGCGGTGGTGTACACGCATCTTCTACCGGTCACATTGGAATGATAAAAATCATCAGTGAAAGTTCAATTGCTGCAGGTGTAAGACGTATAGAGGCTATCACAGGTACTGCAGTAGAAAATATGGTTGCCGAATTACAAGACACCATTTCATCTATCAAATCCATTCTGCCCGGAAATGCAATCACAGCATCTGTTCAGAAGTTGATAGAAGAGAATAACGCATTGAAGAAACAGTTGGAAGAGTTCCAGAAAGAGAAAACCATTCAACTGAAGAAGACTCTTGCTGACAGCATAAAGAGCATTGGCGACATAAAAGTTATTAGCGCTGTTCTACCTGTTTCTGCTAATGTTGCCAGAGATCTGGCATTCCAGCTACGTGGAGAAATCACAGAAAAACTTGTTGTTGTAATAGGCAGTGTAGATGCAGACAAGCCACTGCTTACAGTAAGCGTAAGCGATGACCTGACACAACAATACAATGCAGGTCAGTTGGTACGCGAAGCTGCTAAACTGATACAAGGTGGTGGTGGCGGACAAGCACACTATGCTACAGCCGGTGGTAAGAACAAAGACGGACTGCAGCAGGCTGTAGATTCAATAATAGAAAAGATCCATTAATTGTAGAACGATAGAGTTTTTTATGGAAGGATAACGTCGGAATTTGGTATTTCGGCGTTATCTGTTTTTTATGGGTTGAACCACCCTACTCTATCTCCTTTTCGGGCCAATTAACCAGATAGACCGTTTCGGTAGCTCGGGTTAAAGCCGTATATAACCAGCGTCCATAATCGACATCCCTACCCCCTTCCGGCACATATCCCTGGTCTATAAATACATTTTTCCACTGACCGCCCTGAGCTTTATGACAGGTAATAGCGTATGCATATTTCACCTGAATAGCATTGTAATACTGATTTTCACGCAACTGCTTCATTCGTTCCTTTTTAGAACGGATATGAATATAATCTTCCATCACATTGCCAAAAAGACGTTCATTTTCCTGTTGTGTAAGCGATGGAGATTCACTATGCAATGTATCTAACAACAACGTCACATCCATCTCTATATCATCATAATCGGGGAAAGTAAGAACCACATCCACATAGCGAAAACCATACATCTCTCTGGAACGACGAATACGTTGAACCACAGCCACATCGCCATTGGCAATAAAAGAGGGATACTCCAAATAGGAATCTCTATCTTCCGGAGCAAGATGTTCAGTCCAATAATAGTTATTCTTTACTATCATCAGATGTTCTCCCCTGTTCAGTTCATCTTCTCTGTCTAAGATGGTGTTTCGTATGCCGTTATTATATACTATTGCCCTTTTGTTTGAACGACATAGCACAATAGTCTCTTCTATCCCATCTCTCCCATAACAGTGACTTATGGACTCTATAAGATCCTGACCGCTTATTCTTACAACATCAGTAAAACCCGATAGTTTAAATTTAAAGCCTGACATTATCTCTACCGGAATATCAACCTTTTCTGGCAACATATTTCT
>CALEFD010000078.1 GCA_937876995.1 uncultured Bacteroidales bacterium
TTTCTGCTGGTACGAACGAGCCTATTTGTGCGAGTAATACGATGAGTGCTGTTTGTCTGAGTAATGCCGACTTACCAGCCATATTAGGTCCAGTAATGATTATTATTTGCTGTCCGTTGTTATCAAGAAGAATATCGTTGGCGATGTATTTGTCACCGATGGGCAGTTGCTGCTCAATAACGGGGTGTCTTCCTTGTTTGATATCGATGATGAGGGTATCGTTGACATCTGGGCACACATATTTATATTCAGTGGCGACATCTGCAAATCCGAGCAAGCAGTCTATTTGTGCGATAACCTGCGCGTTAAGTTGCATTTGCGGTACCCATTCGTTTAGTGCGAGAATGAGGTCGAGATAGATACGATTTTCAATTATTTGTATCTTTTCCTCTGCAGTAGTTATTTTCTCTTCGTATGATTTGAGTTCCTCTGTGATATATCGTTCTGCATTGACGAGTGTTTGCTTTCTAATCCATTCGGCAGGCACTTGGTCTTTGTATGTGTTTCTTACTTCGAGGTAGTATCCAAATACATTATTATATCCTATTTTGAGACTTTGAATACCAGTTCGTTCTGCTTCTCGTTGTTGTATTTGTATGAGGTAGTTTTTTCCGTCGTTTTGTATAGTTCTCAGTTCATCGAGTTCTTTGTCCACACCGTATGCGATGATGTTAGGTCTTCCTTGTACTGCAGGTGGGTTATTGGCTATTTGTTTCTCGATTCGTGTTCGCATTTCGTTGCACGGATCAAGTTGCTCTCCGATGATAGAAAGGAATGAGTTGTCTTTTGTCTGTTGGCAGATTTGTTTGATAGGTTCGATGGCATTGAGTGCTCTTCCGAGTTGTACCATTTCTCTCGGTCCAATTCTACCAGTAGAGACTTTGCTCACTATTCGTTCAAGGTCTCCCATTTGTGTGAGTGCGTCTCGTATGATTTCTCTGTGTTCTGGGTGTTTGTATAGGTATTCGACCACAGTTTGTCTATTTCGTATAGCTCTGACTTCTTTGAGCGGGAATGCTATCCATCGATGTAGAAGTCGTCCTCCCATTGGTGTAATTGTTCGGTCAATGATGTCGTATAGTGTTTTGCTTTCAGCAGTTTGTCCGCTTACGAGTTCGAGGTTTCGTATTGTAAATCGGTCGAGCCACACATATCGTTCTTCTTCAATACGACTGAGGTGTTGTATATGTCCTGTCTGTAGGTGTTGCGTCATATCAAGGTACATGAGTATACCTCCTGCAGCAGTGATACCTGCTGGCAGTTTATCGAGTCCAAATCCTTTGAGTGAACTAACCCCCCATAGTTTTTGTAGTCTTTCATTAGCTGTGGATTCGACGAGCATCCAGTCTTCGAGTTCGAAAGTAAAGAAGTGGTTTCCGAAAAGTTGTTCCATTTCGTTTCTCTTTCCTCTAACAAAGAGCACTTCTTTTGGTGCGAAGTTTGTAAGTAGTTTGTCAATATAATCCGCTTTTCCTTGTGCTGCGAGAAATTCACCTGTTGATATATCAAGGAACGCAACACCGATATTATGTTTGTCGAAGTGCAGGCATGCCACCCAGTTGTTTTCCTTTTGTGTGAGTGTTGTATCGGAGTAACTAACACCGGGAGTGACGAGTTCAGTGACGCCCCTCTTGACGAGTTTTTTTGTCATCTTTGGGTCTTCGAGTTGGTCACAGATAGCCACTCTTAATCCAGCTCTGACGAGTTTAGGTAGGTATGTGTCGAGTGCGTGGAATGGAAATCCTGCCATTTCAGTTCCTTGCCCTGAACCGGCACTGGATCGGTGTGTGAGTGTGATGGAGAGTATTTTGCTGGCTTTGATAGCGTCTTCACAATAGGTCTCGTAGAAGTCGCCACAGCGAAACAGAAGCATAGCATCTGGGTACTGTGCTTTGATGTCTCTGAATTGCTTCATCATTGGTGTTACTTCGTCTGTCTTTGCCATATGGTGTATTATTTAAAATCGATTGTTAGTTTGAGGTTAAATCGTCTTCCTGTGAGGTAGTTCGGGCTAGCCCATTGCATGCCATATGCGTCGCTCACCCAGAAGTATGAGTTAACATTTTTCCATCCTACGAGGTTAAATACCTCGAATTGTATAGCCCATTGTTTGATATGTTTGGCTGATTCTTTGCGCATAAACTTAGCCGTTTTAGCATTAAAGATATAGGCAGCGCCGAGATCAATGCGTTTGTATCCAGGCATTCGTCCCCATTGTGTTTTATTGCGTGGTGCGTAGAAGGGCATTCCATCTGCGAACTGCATTTTGAGGTGGAATCTGAGTTGCGGTAGTTGTGGCAGGTAGTCTTGGAATAGCATAGCGAAAGAGTATCGTTGTTCTTGTGGGCTAGGAATCCAAGAGTTAGAGCCGATGAATCGTTGTTTGGCAGTCATGGTGGAGAACGATATCCATGAGTCAGCTCCGGGTACCAGTTCGCCATATAGTTTGAGGTCTAAGCCCGCAGCGTATCCTTCGGAGTCATTTTTTCCAGAGTACCTAACGCGTACATTATCGACAGTGTAGCTTTCCATTCTGTCAATATACTTATAGTATGCTTCGGCAGTGAACTTGAATGGTCTTCCCCATGCACGGAAGTAGTAGTCGCCACCGAGTACGACATGTACGGATCGCTGTGCTTTGAGGTCTTTATTGAGTTGTATGCGTGTGATGCCGAATTGATCGGTGATGGTGTCTCTCAATTCTTTATAGAAGGGTGCTTGATAATATAGTCCTGTAGCGAGTCGGAAAGCAAAGTCTTTTTTCCAACTTGGGATCCATTCAACGCTTGCGCGTGGTGAAGGGAGCACTTCATTATTCCATGTCCAATATTGTATTCTTCCTCCTATAGTGAATATCCATTGTCCTGCTTTGGTGTCCCATTTATGTTGGTTTAATATGTATGCTTGTAGTCTGGCGGATTGCATGGCACTATCGCCTCTCATGGCGTAGTATAATTCTATGTTCTCAGGGTGGTTAGGCATTGAGTATCCAGCAGAGTCTCTCCATTCCCATTCGCTTATATGGTCTGAGATGAGTTCTGCTTGTGCGCTAATGCCCCATTGTAGTGTATTATCGTTGTGTGTCCATGTGCCTTTATGTGCAGCAGTAATGACTCCTGCTTGCAAGCTATTGCGTGCGTGTTGGTGGAATATGCCAGTACCGAGAACAGCAGTTTGTCCTTCGGAAGGATTGATTTGCTCGGTATTGACATTCCCGCTGGTAGAACCATCCATAGATGCATTGGATAGAACATATTCGCCGGTAATGTCGAAGTTCTCTCGTTCATTGGTGTAGAAGCCACTGATATCGAATCCTATCTCAATATCATCGCGTACTTGTCCCTTGGCACCTAATGCGGCAAAGGTAGTGAGGAATCGGTCCTTTTCTTGTCCTTCGTAATAGATACTAAGGTTTTTTGCATCTTGTCCGCCGAAAGACTCAGACATAGAGTGGTTGGAATTGATAGTCGTTTTGACTGATATTTCCGAGAAAGGACATAGACCATTTATCGCCTGTACGCCATGTGATGAATGTTTGGTAGTCAATATAATTGGGTTTGTAGTTTCCTGTAGTACTTAGTCCTCCAAGCATGTATTGACTTGTTTTATAGCGTACACCATGCATTTGACTATAGGTGCTATCTCCATGAGCGATGTATAGTTGTGCACCTAATAGGCTGGCACTGACGGACGCCTCGAAAGCTTGTGGTTTTTTGTAGGTTACATCGAGCACAGAGGACATCTTATCGCCATACTGTGCGCTGTATCCGCCTGCTGAGAATGATACATTTTCTACCATCTCTGGATTGATAAAACTGAGTCCTTCTTGTTGTCCACTACGTATGAGGAGTGGTCGATGTACTTCTATACCATTGACATAGACAGAGTTCTCGTCGAAAGCTCCACCACGCACATTATATTGCGAACTGAGTTCGTTGTTTTGACTCACGCCGGCGAAAGTGATGAGTAGGCTTTCGATTGATCCTCCGGTAGCATCGGGCATGATACGAGTTGTCTCAGCATCTATTTGGTCCATCATATTGTGTGTATGGCGAATGCCTCGCACTTCAATTTCGGAGAGTAGTTGCTCGTCGGTGAGAAGTTGCACATTGATATTGATTACATCGTGTGGGTCTATGAGCCGTTGCTGCACGGTAGTGTAGCCGATCATAGAGTAGGATATTACGATGGTGTCTGTTTTATCAAGTAGCAGTTCATAGTAGCCATTCTTGTTTGTGCTTGTGCCGATCGGTTTATCCGCATTGAGCATGACCACATTAGCCAGTTCGATACCGATATTGTCATTATCTACCACATAGCCATACACGCGTACGCTGCGCGCGTATGCGGAAAGGGTGCATAAGCATAATAGTATGACACAGCAATATTTAATCCAATTGCTCATTTATGTGTTCGATGTATGCAGTTAGTTCGTCTCCACCGATTTTTTTCTCTGATGAGGTAATGAAGATAGGTGGTAGTTCTTCCCAAGACTCGAGTAATTTAGCCTTGTATGCTTCTATATTCTCTGTCAGTCGTAGTTTGCTTATTTTATCAGCTTTCGTGAAGACGATAGAGAATGGTATTCCGTTTTCTCCGAGCCATTCCATGAACTCAAGGTCTATTTTTTGTGGTTCGTGTCTGCAGTCGATAAGTACGAAGAGATTAACTAACTGTTCGCGCAGCAAGCAGTACCGTTCTATCATCTGTCGTAAGGCATCTCGTTGTTTCTGTCCTGTCTGTGCGTATCCGTATCCCGGTAGGTCCACGAGATGCCATTTGTCATTGATGAGGAAGTGATTGATAAGCAGTGTTTTACCCGGTTTTTGACTCGTCTTTGCTAATTTAGGATTATGGCAAAGCATATTGATGAGGGATGACTTTCCCACATTGCTTCGCCCTATGAAGGCGTACTCTGGCAGTTGTGACTTCGGGCAGTCCTTCACATCTGGATTCGAGATAATATATTGTGCTTTAGTGATCATTAATGTTTAGTGTTTAGGGTGAGTGATTTTGTCCATTTGGTAAATACACCTAAAACGCAGAGTGTGATGAGGGCAGCAATTGAATATCCTAACCAATGCAAGTGAAGAGGCAATGCGAGCCCTTCGGGTGCAATAAGTATATAAGTGCTACAAACCATCGTCATAAATAGTGCAGGGATGAGTGCTATTAGGTAGCCAAATCGGTATTTATTTTGGCTTGCGTGTTTATGTTCTTGCTTGTATAACCATATTGTACCAGCCCATAGGGTAAATACAGCAAGTGTTTGGTTGGTCCACGCGAAATAACGCCATACTATATTGAAATCCACAAACACCATTCCAAAGACACATAGGAAGAGTGGTATGGCGATGAGCAGACGATTATGGATAGGTTGCTGATTGAGTTTAAGATAGTCTGCTACGATAAGGCGTGCACTGCGCAAGGCTGTGTCTCCGCTCGTGATAGGCGCAGCAATGACACCAATGATAGCTAATATACCACCTACGGTTCCTAACCAACTACGACTCACTTTGTCAATGACCAGCGCGGCTATGTTTTCACCAGGGTGTGCTGCCGCAAAAGCCTGCAAGCCATCAATGCCGTATAGCCCTTTCTCTGGGTCTGCGAAGAAAGTGCCAGCTGCGGCAGCCCAGATAAGTGCCAGAATTCCCTCCGCTACCATCGCTCCGTAGAATATCCAACGCCCCTGACGCTCGTTGGTACAGCAGCGTGCCATGATAGGACTTTGCGTGCCATGAAAACCCGATATGGCACCACATGCTATGCTGACGAACATCATTGGGAAAAGAGGCAAGCCATTTGATTGACGATTATGCAAACCATCGAATATCTCAGGCATTTCATTGCTATGCCATCCTAACATTACTATCATGATACCAATACCCATAAAGAGCAGTATAGCACCGAAGATAGGGTAGAAGCGGCCGATGAGTTTATCTACAGGAAGGACGGTGGCGAGTGCGTAGTATGCGAAGATGATGAGTACCCATGCGATAGGTATTAACTGTGTGCGGAAAGGCAAGGTGCTCAAAGGGCATAAACCTTGTAAGAGTGTGGCGGGACCACTTAGGAAGGTGGTGGTGAGTAAGATGAGAAGTACTAATGATAATACACGCATGAATATTTTTATCTTCTTTCCCAATTCATCACCGATAATATCAGGCAGACTGACACCTCCTTTGCGAATGGAGAGCATACCGCTGAGATAATCGTGTACGCCTCCTGCAAAGATGGTTCCGAAAACAATCCATAGGAAGGCCGCAGGACCATAGAAAATACCCATTATCGCACCGAAGATAGGCCCTAAGCCAGCTATATTTAGGAATTGTACAAGGAATATACGCCATGCACTCATCGGCACGAAATCCACACCATCGGGCTGTGCAATGGCAGGTGTTGCACGAGATGGTTCAACGCCAAATATGCGCTCTACAAGTACACCATAGGTGCAGAAACCCACAATGAGTAAAATTAATGCGACAATAAAAGTTACCATATCAAGCCTAATTTACAATTAGGCTACAAAGGTACAACAAAAAAAGCATATATGCAAATTTACCAAGCAGAATTTATAAAAAAAGAGACTCTACGAGTCTCTTCCTGTGGTGGGCGTTGACGGATTCGAACCGCCGACCCTCTGCTTGTAAGGCAGATGCTCTGAACCAGCTGAGCTAAACGCCCTTGTTTCTTAATTGCGGTGCAAAGATAGGGAGTTTTTTTGATACGCAAAAACTTTTCCACACTTTTTTCAAACTTTTTTTTCAATATGGCTCTTTTATGGTATCTTCGCAGTCGAAAACAAGATAATACATTATAAATATATGGAAACAGTACTTAGTGGCATACGCCCTACAGGAAACCTACATTTAGGTAATTACTACGGTGCAGTAACAAGTTTTATTAAACTTCAGGAAGAATATAAATGCCTCTTCTTTATTGCAGATTGGCATTCTCTTACTACGCATCCTACACCGGGCGACATACAAAACAGTGTTCGTACTATATTGGCAGAATATTTAGCTTGCGGATTAGATCCCGAAAAAGCTACCATTTATGTACAAAGTGATGTACCGGAAGTTATAGAGTTATATCTATACCTTAATATGAATGCATATTTAGGCGAATTGGAACGTGTAACCTCTTTTAAAGACAAAGCACGTAAACAGCCGGACAACGTAAATGCAGGTCTGCTTACCTACCCTTCACTAATGGCAGCCGATATTCTTATACATAAGGCAAACAAAGTACCTGTAGGCAAAGACCAGGAGCAGAATATGGAGATGGCACGTAAATTCGGCCGTCGTTTCAATATGATGTACAATGTTGAATTTTTCCCGGAACCACAATCATTCTCATTGGCAAAAGAGGGTGGCCTGAAAGTTCCAGGTCTGGATGGTTCAGGTAAAATGGGTAAATCGGAAGGCAACTGTATTTATCTGTGCGACGAACCTTCTGTTATTCGCAAAAAGGTGATGAAAGCAGTTACAGACAGCGGTCCTACAGCACCTAACAGCGAAAAGCCGGATGTAATACAGAATCTGTTCACACTGCTGGAAATTGTTTCATCAAAAGATACATATCAATATTTTGATGAAAAATGGAACGACTGTTCTATACGTTATGGCGATTTAAAGAAGCAGTTGGCAGAAGATATTGTAATTGCCACAGATCCTATAAGAGAGCGTATCAAAGAGTTTTCAAGCAACACAGAATTGCTTAACCGTGTAGCAAAAATCGGTGCAGAAAAGGCACGCGAAAGTGCTGCAGCAACTTTGAACGAAGTTCGTAAGATTATAGGATTCCGTCCTTACTAATAGAACTTAAAGAAATATACTTTAGAACAGACGGTCTATTTGATCGTCTGTTTGTTGTATATAGACTATCTTACCATCGGGGGTTCTACTTGGCACAGATGTTTCAAACAGTTGTTTTACTATCTCCTGCATTTCATCATCCAATAGCGGTTTGCCATTCTTAATGGCTGCTTTCTGAGCCACCACAAATGCCATTCTATCTACCTGCTGGTCTTTTAACGTGACAGTTTCATCTCTGTATGATGATAGGATATCAAGAATCAATGTTTCGTAATTCTGATTTTCTAACCCGTAAGGTACACCCTGAACTGCTATTGCGCCATGCCCCATATCAGAAATATCGAATCCCATAGCGGCAAAATTATCCTTCAGTTCACTATACCATTGTGCATCTATTGGCGACAGCTGGAACATTTCCGGGAAGAGCAATCCCTGAGAAACAACATCCTGTTCAACACTCTCGTTCAGATACTTTTCATACAGTATTCTAGTATGGGCACGATGCTGATCAATTATACACAAACCACCTTCCTGTTCCAGAACAATATATCTGTTTTTATGTTGGAATAGTTTGTATTTCTGCTCTACAGCCCCCTCTACAAATAGTTCGCGTTCTGCAAGGTCTTCTTTTTGTCTCTCTTTTTCAAGTTTTTCATATAACTTGTCCCATCCATATGCCGATGTAGTTTTAGGAGATGACGATATGAGCGACGATGCTGTTTTAAACGGATTATATGATGTGTCGTAGCTTACCTTTGGCTGAATAGCCGGTTTGGTATTATCCATCACAGGAATATCGGGCATATCGGATGTATTAAAATCTATCATAGGTGCGCTCTCAAATCGCCCTATTGTCTCTTTTACTGCCGACGCCACTATTTTCCAAAGCACCTGTTCATCTGTAAACTTTATCTCTGTTTTAGTAGGGTGTATATTTACATCAATACTATCTGCAGGTACATCAAAAAACAAGAAATATGGAACCTGACAGCCCTCTTGTATCATACCTTCGTATGCAGATTGAACCGCTTTATGGAAATAAGGGTGTTTCATATATCGGCCATTCACAAAGAAATACTGTTCCGGAACCTTTTTACGTACACTCTCCAAATTTCCCGTAAAGCCTGTTATGGTTAAAACAGATGTAGAAACATCTACAGGCAACAGTTGCTGATTTATCTTCTTCCCAAACAGATTTACCAGACGTTGTTTTAAAGAAGATACAGGCAAAGAAAGCACCTCTTCACCCTGATGAAATAGCGATATTGCTATATCCGGTCTTACTATAGCCACACGTTCTACTTCTGTCAATATATGACCAAACTCTGTCTGATTACCCTTTAGAAATTTACGTCTGGCAGGAACATTAAAGAAGAGATTTTTCACTATAAAATTACAACCTGCAGGACAAGCCACCATCTCTTCTGCCACAATCTCAGAACCGGCTATCTCTACAAGAATACCGGTTTCATCTTCTTGACGGCGGGTACGTAATTCTACTTGGGCCACAGCCGCTATAGAGGCCAATGCTTCTCCACGAAAGCCAAATGTAGATAAAGAATATAAATCGTCAGACTCTTTAATTTTAGATGTTGCATGGCGTTGAAATGCTCTCTTTGCATCTTCCGGATTCATACCGGAACCATTATCTATGACCTGTATAGATGTACGTCCGGCATCAACCACTAATATCTTAATATTTGTGGCGCCTGCATCGACTGCGTTTTCAATCAACTCCTTAACAACAGACGAAGGGCGATTTACAACTTCGCCCGCCGCTATCTGCGATGCCACATCGGGTGGCAATATTCTTATTAAACTACTCATGTTCCAAACCAATAACCATTTACCAAATAATACAGGACAAACAGCAATACCACTATAAGAACCACTGCTATTTGTGGAGACATTCGGGCTCCTCCACTCTCTTTTTTTCTTTTAAGATGAGTTGTAGATTCCAGAAATTTTCCACGAATTGATTCAGGATTATACGGTTCTTCGGGCAACATACCCAAATCACGTTTAGCTTTCTCCTCTATTTTTGACAATTTCTCCTTACGTTCGTCATAATAGATATACTTATGTTCGAACCTACGTGGCGTGCGCATACTAAATAGTCCCATAATCAATTCCTGTTTCTGTTTAAAGTAGGTAATGGAATATCAATCGTCGGAGAAGATTTCAACTGTTCACTTGCCTTCTTACCTCTCCAATTAAACACATCATATTTTGAGAACGGACGCAAGTTATAGAACCAATTGAAATTTTCCAGATACATATTTTTTTCTGTCAATTGATCCATTGGATACATTACACCGTTCGACTTTTTCTGAATCACTATTTGATAGACCTCTCTGTTCATAAAATAGGCCGATAACTGCGAAGCTTCTGTTGTATTCATACCCATCATCTCCATATCTTCGTCCTCAGGATAGTAAATGACCAAAACATTTCCATTTACATCTGTACGTTCTATTGCACCATCCTTGAAATAAGCCTTCATCTCCCTTCCGGCTATCTGGTTATAATGTATGGTATCTATTTGTTGAACGAACAATGCCTGACCTATTACGTGTGCCCAATCTATAGTACTGTCATTCATATACACAGATATCTTTTCGCCTAAAACCTGTTGGTTTTCGCTCCATACTATGGGGTCCTTATAAAGCGTCAGACAGGTGTCTATAGAATTAAATACCAACGAATCGGCAACCATCTGCATATCAGTTCTATAGGCCTTAACCTTATTGAAAGCACGCATTTCTCTATAACGCACTGTATCTCTTGTAGCATTATAGAAAGTAAGCAATCTAAAAGTGTCTGCATGAATATACAAACTATCTCCGGCCGAATACTCTACAGCAAGCGCGTTACCGGTTACTACAGCAGAATCGTTTTCTTGACTGAAATACGCATATTCGCCATCCATATCTATCTTATCGGGATAGTTTCTTATCTGCACCCCGCCAAATGCTTCTGCCTGTCCCTTACTTTCGTTAAAGACTATACTGTCGCCAACCATAGTCTGTTCGCCATCTTTCTGAATTATTACAGAACGATTCAATAGAGTTGCCTCTTTGACATCAGTATTAAAGTTTCCCTTACTGGTATGAATTGTGGTTTCGTCACTTATAATCTCTGTGGGTGAGACAAAATACGCAGTATGAAGATCTGTATTGTAAAGCAGAGTATCGGAAGACAAACTATAATCCACACTCTCTAAAAAGACATCTTTCATAAATGTAGCCATCTTGGTAGGAGTATGGAACTGACCGTAATCGGCAGTAAGTGTATTATCTTCGTCCAACAATGTACCGCCGGCAAAGAAGTATCCCAATTCTGCATCTCTTTCATAGTTTAAGCTATCTGTCAGTAACACCATTGTAGTATTTTCAATACGCACATTATCACGTATCTTCAATATTCTGGTATTGCCGTCATAAAAAAGGGAGTCGCCGTACAAAAACAGAGTATCGCCCTGTTCAACTCTTATGTTATGATATGCGTTAAATGAATTGGCCTCCTGAAAAAACAGAGCACTGTCACAATACATATACATACTGTCCTGTCTAAAGACAACATTGCCCACCAATATCTGTGCATCGGGATTGATTCTTTCGCTATAGCGCAATTCATCGGCATTCAATAGATATACAAAACTCTCTTTTGTCTCTTCCGTATTTGACACAACACTATCCTGCTCCACTATACTATTTTGCGCAGTAAGTGTAGCAGACAATGCCAAAAGCAGTGCAAAAGTTAAGATTATACTATTGAAAAGCTGTTTCATCTAACATTTAGTTAACGTTCACCCCAACCCGGATATTTGAAACCGCCCTTGTTCCAACCATCAGATATCTTTACGTATGTTGTCTTTTGCTGCTCTTTCACCCATTCAGCTATGGCCTTCTCTTGCTTGTCTATGAGCACAATCTGCTGCAATATCTGATAATCGTCAACCATTGTTGCCTTATGGCCATTTATACGAGTTTTAAGTTTTACTATGGCACAGGCAACTTTTCCATTATACATCTGCATAACAAATGGATCTGATATTTCTGACACATGCATTGTACTTACAACCTTTGCCACATCCTGAGGAAGTTGCTGCATTTCAAATTTGGATATTGATGTATTTTCCATTTCAGGATGATACATCATCAATCCTTTATTGTTTCTGGTATCCTTATCGGATGACATATACAACACTGCATCTTCAAAAGTAAAGTCACCTTCGCGAATATCATTTGCTACAGAATCGAGTCTGGCCATAGCAGCATCTATACTCTCTTGTGGAACTTTTGGTTTAAGCAGGATATGACGTACATTTACCATGTCGCCCAAACGTTCCTTAAGCTGAATGATATGATAACCATATTCTGTTTCTACAATTTTTGACACTTTATTAGGATCTGTCAAATTAAATGCAACTGCAGAAAATTCCGGCACAAATTCGCCACGACCTTTAAAGCCACATTCACCACCCTGTCTGGCAGAACCCGGATCTTCTGAATAGAGCATAGCAAGTGTAGAGAATCTGGTCTCTCCGGACTGTATTCTTTCTGTATATTCTCTTAATCGCTCTTTTACAGCATCTATCTCTTCTTGCGGAATCTTTGGTTCTATAGTCAGAATCTGAACCTCAACCTGAGTAGGTACGTATGGAATTTCATCTTCAGGCAAATTAGCTATATATCTTCTAACCTCAGCAGGTGTAACCTTAACCTTACTTATAATATTGGATTGCACTCTGCTTACAATTATTTCGCTTTCTATAGTTTCATAGTATTTCTCCCTAAGTTGAATCATAGAAAGACCATAATATTCAAGCATTTTCTCTGTTCCTCCCATCTGATCTGCCATAGTCTGGAGACGCGCCTCCAATTGCTGATTAACTTCGTCAGGAGTAACAAAAATACTATCCAACTTAGCCTGATTAAGATACAACTTTCTTATAGCAAGTTCTTCAGGAATAAGACTATATGGATCGCCCTCCCATCTGATTCCGCGTAATTGTGCATCTTTACGTGCCTCTTCAACTTCCGATTTATAGATAGCTTCATCGCCAACTACCCACACCACTTCATCTATTATATTATTCTGAGCCTTTATTTCAGCAAAACAGAACAACGAAATGGCTATAACTGCAAATATATGTAATCTCTGTTTCATCACTTATTATGGAATATTACTCTATTGTTTTCTATAGCTGAGTTATACAAATCTTTCTTAATCTTTTGGATATAAGAGACTGCTTTATTGTTAATTAAAAGTCTTTTTATTCTATTTTCCACCTGTTCTATTGGTGCAACACTTCCTTTAGGAAGATATTCACTTACATTCAACAAGTATATAAATTCATCATCTTTTATTTCTAAAAAATCATTCTTGTTCAGATAATCTTGCAAAGAGACTTCCATAGATGGCAACAATATCTCTATATCGGAAACTGAATGCCAATAATCATAAAAGAACTCATAGTATGGAGCATTTCTTATGCAATATTTTTCTATTTCGTCGTAAGATTCATCATCACTGAGACGATACAGTTTCATTATGCTATTCTGGTTGGGAGCAGACAAAGGCAGTTTTATGAAAAGTCCCTTCAAAATAGGTTCTTCCAAAACAAACAGGTTTTTATTATCGTTGTAGAACGTCTCTATTTCCTGTATTGTAATATCCTGTTCAATCTTCTGCTCTATTAAAAGCTGCTGATATTCATGTACTATCAGTGAGCGTCTGTAATTCTCTACCAATTCATCTATTTGCTTATCATCGCGCACATTTCGTTCCGCATTCTGATATAGCAATAATTCCGAAAGCCAGTTTTCTATATAACGATTTGCAAATTGCGCGCTATCTGCTTCCGAAATATCTACCGGCAACACTTGCAAAAGGTCCTCCTGATAAAGCACATTGCCATCAAGCTCTACCAACGGCGTTTTACCCGACACATACTTAACCTCCTCTCTCTTATGACAAGATGAAAGCATAAGAGATACTGACAGCAACCATACAAGGAGAGAGTAAATGTATCCGGTCTTCATAAAATTTAAAGAGTAAACGATTTAAGAACCTTTTTATTCACCTTAAATGGTATCTCCTTACGCAACTTCTTTACCCACATCTGTTCCAAATAGTCCTGATATGAGTTTACTACATCGCCATAAGCATCGGAAAGTTCGTCTGCGTATGTTATACCCTTACCTATTATATCCACATACGGATAGTCTTCGCGAGGTTCATATTCACCTTCGCCAAACACTACATAATCTACATACTTGTTCCTACCTTTTTCTATAGGACCGCGTAAAATACGAACATTCTGTTCCTCTTTATTAAATTCTACAAGCACTTTAGTCCATTCGTCTTCATCTACACCCTCCAAAGCCTTTTCTATATCTCTGAACACCTGTTCCGATTTACAGAAAAAGAGCATACCCTTGAAACGAGGAGTTTCAAACTTAAAGTCCTTTTTATGCTTTTCAAAATACTGCTGCAAACCAATGGAATCGGCAGTAGAACGTTGCCAAACTTCTGCATTACTTATTTCAAACATAAGTAATCCATCGTAATACTCTTTAGAGATAAGACCAAACTGCGGGTCTAAAACTTCAAGCATACTATCAACACGAAGAACAGCTTCGTCATCAGTAAGATTTGTCCATCCCTGTTCTTCTGCTATCTTCTTGGCTTTACTGCGTTTTGCCATAATATTATAGCCTTCGCGTTCCATCCAGTCATATATAGACTCACGATGATCTTCAAAAGATCCAAAATCTTGTTTTTCTGTGATTTGGATAATCATATAACCCATTTCACACAGGAATGGTTCGGAAATTGCATATTCCGGCATTGAAAATGCTCGCTCTGCAATATAATCAGGGACTTGGCTCTTTGACACCCAGCCAACTATACCACCATTTCTGGCTGCACCATCCTGAGAATTTCTGGCTGCTGTTTCGTTAAAGTTTGCACCCGATGTTAGCAATTTGTAAATAGAATCTATCTTATGGTATGCTATACCCAAATCTTCTTGAGTATCACCTTGGGGAACAATTGTCAATATATTCAAGTTTACAATTCCATCAGGCCCCACCTCTTTAGCAGAAGCCTCGAATGTCTGTTTGGCCAATGTCTCCAGATATGCAGAGTCCAGCATAAACTCTTCTGCCTGCAAATCTCTATACTGCTTATACTCTTCTAAAAATGTTGCAAGAGTATCCATTCCGGCACGCTCTGCGGCAGCTACTTTCAACTTAAAGTTCAAAAACAAATCTGCATACTCTTTTATCTCCTTTTTGGTAAGAGGAGTTTCCGATGTATTATTCTTATTCAAAAAATAATCAAATTCCGATTTAAGCACCTCCTTCCCATCCACAGTCATTATGACCGGATCTGTATTCGCAGTCTGTGCAACAATAAATGGAGTGACAAGAAGCAGATAAAAAAGTACTACAATTTGTTTCATATCCGTTTTTTATTCGTGACGACTATAGTTTGGAGCTTCACTGGTAATAGCCACATCGTGTGGATGACTCTCTGCTACACCTGCATTTGTGATACGAGTAAACTTAGCATTGTGCAACTGCTTAATGTTTGCAGCACCACAATAACCCATACCTGAACGTAAACCACCTACCAACTGATAGATAACTTCGTACAATGTACCTTTATAAGGAACACGAGCAGCAATACCTTCCGGAACAAGTTTCTTAACATCACACTGATCTGCCTGGAAATAGCGGTCTTTTGAACCATTTTCCATAGCTTCCAATGAACCCATTCCACGATAAGATTTAAACTTACGACCATTAAAGATAATAGTATCACCTGGAGCCTCTTCTGTACCGGCAACCAAAGAACCTATCATTACACAATAACCGCCGGCAGCCAAAGCTTTAACCACGTCGCCTGAATAGCGCAGACCACCATCGGCTATCAATGGAACACCTGTTCCTTCCAAAGCCTTTGCTACGTCGTAAACTGCAGAAAGCTGAGGTACGCCCACACCTGCAACCACACGAGTAGTACAGATAGAACCCGGACCTATACCCACTTTAACAGCATCTGCACCAGCTTCAACAAGCATCTTAGCAGCTTCGCCGGTAGCAATATTACCCACTACAATATCAATATTTGGGAAACGTTTTTTAGCCTCTTTCAGCTTTTCTACAACACCCTTTGAATGACCGTGAGCAGTATCAATAACTATAGCATCTGCACCTGCATCTACAAGAGCCTGCATACGTTCCAATGTATCGTTGGTAACACCTACACCAGCTGCTACACGCAAACGGCCTTTGCTATCTTTACAAGCCATAGGTTTATCCTTTGCCTTTGTAA
>CALEFD010000079.1 GCA_937876995.1 uncultured Bacteroidales bacterium
GGTGTGCATCGCAACTGTTACCATAACCTACAACTTCTGCTATGATATTTGCACCACGTTTAACAGCGTGTTCGTACTCTTCCAGTACCACAATACCTGCACCTTCTGCAAGTACAAAACCATTACGACGAGCGTCGAAAGGACGGCAGGCCTCTTCCGGGTTTTCTGTTGTGGAGAGTGCTTTGATGTTTGCAAATCCGCCTATTGCCAATGGGTTTACGGTTGCTTCGGCACCACCTGCTATTATGGCATCTGCATAACCGTGTTTGATAGCACGGAATGCTTCACCTATGGCATGTGTACTTGTAGAACAAGCAGAAACTACAGGCAGACAAGGGCCCTGTGCGTTGAAACGAATGGCTATGTTACCGGCACAGATATTGCCTATCATCATAGGGATGAACAGGGGAGAGATACGGTCTGCACCTTCTGTGTACATAACGTGTGTCTGTTTAATAAAGGTGTCCATGCCGCCAATACCGGAACCAACATATACCCCAAATCGTCCCGGTTCAATGTTTTCGCCCGATACAAGTCCGCTTTCTGCAACTGCCTGAATAGCAGCGCAGTTACCATACTGGTTGAATAGGTCACTGCGGCGAATGCTTGCTGCGTCCATGCCCAGTGCTTTTGCATCGAAATCTTTTATCTGTCCTGCCACCTTGATGTTTAAATTCCATTCATCAAGTCCGGTCAGTTTGTTAATACCACATACACCTTTGAACAGGTTTTCTTTAAATGTGTTAATGTTGTTGCCGATAGGAGTAATTGTACCCATACCGGTTATTACTACTCGTTTGTTCATCATCAATAATTATTTTTTTTAACTTTGCACCCGACAAATAAAGTAAGTATAATGGAAATACCAAAATTATTTTTTCAGAAAAAGTTCCTGTTAGAGTCGGTTGCGTTTGTTTCGCTTTTTTCGGTTCTCTTTATGGCAATATATCAGCCTTTTTCTGTAACTACCTGGTTCGGATTTGGCACTTGGCGTACTTGTCTTATTACCTTTTTGTTCTACGTAGTAGGTGTATCTACTCTTGTAGCAAGCAAGTTTATTCTGATGAATTATCAGAAGACACATAATCATATAACTGTCAGAACTATGATGTATTGGGCAGGCTGTGAATTCCTGGCAATTGCCATTGAATATTGGGCCTTGACTCAGGCATTTGGTATGAGCAGTACACACACTACTTTCAGACTGGTTTTTAAAATCCTTTTCTGTGTTGCTTTTATACTTGCTATACCTTATACCATTATAGCCATATATGCAGCTTATCGTTCTAAGAAAGAGGAACTGGAACTGTTTAAACTGAATCATAAGCGTGAAAACTTATCGTCACCCGATGGATGTCTGGTTAAGCTTAGTGACAGTTCCGGTAAAACAAAGATGTCAGTAGATCAGAGCTCAATCTTTTATATAGAGTCGCAAGATAATTATGTTCAAGTCTATTATGAACTTGATGGTAAACTAACCAGTTATCTGTTGCGATTAAGCACTCAAAAGATGGAGGAGTATCTTACCGATACATCTATTGTGAGATGCCATCGTTCCTATTTAGTCAATACTACAAAGATCGTCAAGTTTAAGAAGGAACGCGGTCGTGCCAGAATTACACTTGCCACACCTTCCAATAAAGAGTTGGTAGTTACTCCATCGCACTACAGAAACATACTGTCCCGTTTGGACAGCAGGTCTCTGTAGATAGATTATTAAGAGTACATAAATCTTTTGATACTGCCTTTTGGTGTCTTTGCAAACGGTTCGAAACGTAGTTCGAAATCTGTTATGGAAGAGTAGGCAGGTATCTCTTTATTCAACTTTTCAATATTTCCGCGCATAACAGCGTTCAGTGCAGATGCATCCATACCGCTGGCTGCAACTTTGTCGTTGTCAATCACTATAATAGCTACACGAATGGCGTCGCGCTGAACTATTAGTGATTCAGCTACGAATGGCTTGACATTCAGTAATACTTCTATCTCTTCGGGGAAAATATTCTGTCCGTTGCTTGACAAAAGCATGTTTTTGCAACGTCCCATAAGGAATAGTGTACCTTCTTTATCCAATACACCCATATCGCCTGTGCGGAACCAACCATCTTCTGTCATAACTTCTGCTGTAACGGCAGGATTCTTGTAATATCCGCTAAAGACGCAATCACCCTTTACGTGAACTTCGCCCGGGATATGTTCCGGATCTACAGAATTGATGCGTGCTTCAATACACTCTGTTATTACTTCACCACAAGATTTTAGTTTGTATTTATCTTTGTGACCTATGCAGATTACAGGTGCACATTCTGTCATACCGTAACCGGTTACAAATGGTGCTCGCAGTTTGTTTACAAGTAACTCTTCAAGTTCTGAAGGAATTGCTGCACCACCTGTTGCTATAAGTGTACAGTTTTTACCGAATGCCGATACAAACAGATGACGTAATGAATCGCAATACTCTCTGTTCTCTTTGTAGTTCTCTAATTTTGCTTTGCCCTCTTCACTGCTTATAAATTCACCAATGGTGCTCTCTATCATCTTTGACAAGATAAGTGGTACAGCCAGGAAGATAGAAGGATTAACTTCGCTTAAAGCAGGTCTCAGATATGGTGGGATAGGTGGCAAACCTAATATGGTAAGGTGCATACCTAAACAGAGAGGCTCTATAACGTCGCAAGTCAAACCAAAGATATGTGCAAATGGCAAAACACTTAGATAGTTGCCATCTTCTACAAATGGAAAGTGAATAGGCAACAGATATACATTTGCACTGAAATTTCTTATTGTAAGCATTACGCCTTTAGGACTACCAGTCGAACCGGATGTATAATTTATTCCGCAAACATCATCAGCATCTCTATCTTCAAAATATACATCTTCCTGTTTTAAACCATTAGGGTGTTTTTCGTTAAACATCTGCTGACGTTTAGCATAGATTGAATCAAAATTGTTACGAAAAGCAAGCAGATCGCCTGTCTTAACGTCTATCACACCTATCAGATTTGGCATATTTTCAATGTCCATATTGTCGTATAGGCGTTTTTCTGTGTATAGCAGAACACTGTCAGAATGATTTACCAATTGCTGGGTGTCGGCAGGTGTATATCCGTCAAACAACTGAACACCTACATAACCTCCACTTACTATACTCATAAATGTCTTTGCCCAACCGGCACAACTTTTGGCATTGATAGAGATCTTATCTCCTCTCTTCAATCCCGCAGCACACCATAATATATGGTTCATCTCTACCTCTGCCGCAAGTTCTCCGTATGTTACTCCTGTCTGCTGGTAATCTTTAACAGCAGGTTCGTTCCAGTGCTTCTTAATTGTCTTTTCAAACTTTTTGATAAATGTAATGTCGAACATATTTAATTCTTGTTTTATGTCGTCCGTTCGTTCAAACGACAACGCAAAAATATTTGCAAAAAGTGGTCCGGTGATGCTAAAAATGGTGGTTTGTGGTTAAACAAACCGTCGTTGTGGCGAATAAATACAGTGCAGAATTCGCCAATTCGCCACAAAAAAACGCCCTGTGGCACTCTAAAACGCTGTTTAGATAACCACAGGGCGCAAACTAACCAATACTAACTATAAACTACTAACAATGCTATATTTTAACCTTCCACAGCCCGTGAATATTGCAATATTCATAGACTGCAACAGGTCTGTCTGTGCCTGTACAGAATAGTGCTTCCGGCTTATCCTTTAGATGCAGGAACATTCCTCCTTTCTCTGTCTCTACAAAAAGAAATACAATATGATGTTCTGGTAACATAGGATGCTCTACACTGCCTACAGTTACTTTTATGTGAGAATCATCAACCTTGGTTACATAAGGTATATGCTTCTCTGTACTTGCCTCTACTGTGTTTGCAACCAGTTCTTCCATTCTTTCACCGCAGCAAACAACAGGAACTCTTGAATCAACCATCTTAACTATAATGTTACCGCAATGGTTGCATCTGTAAAACTTAATCGTCATAATCAAAAACATTTTTTGGTGAATAATGTAAAAGTTGTGCTGCAAATGTAATTGATATTCATATACGTTATTCGCATTTAATTTTATTTGGGTTTACTGTGTATGTTGTTAAGAATCTGAGCCTGTTTTGACTTTTTTATTCACTTTGTTTTACTTTTACACTTGTAAGGTGGTGAAAAATGTAAATTTTATCATATCTTCGCAAAGATTTGTGCATAACATAAAAAAGCAATCTTAGTTTATATTTATAATTTATGAAAAAGTTATCAGTTTTGTTTGTTGCTGTACTTGCAACAATGATGGTCTCTTGCGGAGGAGGTGCGGAGTATGAATATCCGTTCCAGAATCCTAAACTATCGACCGAAGAGAGAGTTGAAAACCTTATGTCTTTGCTTACACCGGAAGAGAAAGTAGGCTTGATTATGAACAAGTCTATTTCTGTTGACCGTTTGGGTATTCCTTCTTATAACTGGTGGTCAGAGGCTTGTCATGGTGTTCGTCAGAGTGATTATACCGTATATCCACAGCCTATCGGTATGGCATCTGCATTCAGCCCTGAATTGATTTACGATGTTTTCTCAACAGTTTCTGACGAAGCTCGTGCTAACTGGAACCGTTCAGATCATGACATCTTTAATATTGCAATGGGTGCAAACTACGTTCCCGGTAATCCTGAATTGACATTCTGGTGTCCAAACGTAAACATCTTCCGTGATCCACGTTGGGGACGCGGTCAGGAGACTTACGGTGAAGACCCATATTTGATGGGTGTTCTTGGCGTTGAGAACGTAAAAGGTATGCAGGGTAACGACGACAAGTACTTCAAGACTCATGCTTGTGCAAAGCACTATGCAGTACACAGCGGTCCTGAACCAGATCGTCACAGATTTGATGTAACTGTATCTATGCGTGACCTTTGGGAAACTTATCTCCCTGCTTTCAAAAAGTTGGTTATAGATGCTAACGTACAGGAAGTAATGTGTGCTTATCAGCGTTACGAAGGTGAACCTTGCTGCAGCAGCGAACGTCTTCTTATTGATATTCTGCGTAACAAGTGGGGTTACAAATCATTGGTTGTAACAGACTGTGATGCTATTAACAACTTCTACAACACATATCAGCACGGTACACACGCAAATGCTTTGGAAGCCAGTGTTGACGCTGTTCTTTCAGGTACTGACCTTGAGTGCGGTAAGAGCTTTATGTCACTTGTTGAAGGTTTGAAGAATGGTAAAATTAACGAAGCTGATATTGATGTTGCTTTGCGTAGAGTATTGACAGGTCGTTTTGAACTTGGTATGTTCGATCCTGCTGACATGCTTCCATGGGCTGACCTTGGTGAAGATGTAATCAGCAGCGAAGCTAACGATATTCTGGCTACTCAGGCAGCTCGCGAATCAATGGTTCTTTTGCACAATGAAAATGTACTTCCTCTTTCAAAAGAGTTGAAGACTATTGCAGTAGTAGGTCCTAATGCCGACGATGCAGGAATGCTGAATGGTAACTACGGTGGTACTCCTACTCAGGAACATACACGTTCTTTGCTTCAGGGAATCAAGAATGCTGTTCCTAATGCAGAAATCATCTATGAAAAGGCTTGTGAATTGAATGAAGAGTTCCAGACTGTAAATCACATTGATGAATTCAATGGCGGTCAGGGTATGTATGCTGAATTCTTCAACAACACAAATATGAGTGGTAAGCCTGTTACAACAGGTTACTATGACGAAGTTAACTTCAGTACATTTGGTGCTTACGACTTTGCAGAAGGTGTTCAGAAAGAGAATATCTCAGTAAGATTGACAGGTAAATATGTTGCTGACTTTACAGGTAACTTGAGCTATGTAGTAAATGGTGATCAGGGTTATAAACTGACTATCAACGGTAAGGTTGTTGACGAACAGAAGGGTGCTGCACAGCGTGGTTTCGGTTTTGGTTTCCGTCGCGGTGGTACTCAGTACAAGACTTTTGCAGTAGAAGAGGGTAAAACTTATAACATTAAGGTTGAATACAGCCACACAACAGGTCAGTTCGCTACATTGAGCGCACAGTTCTGCGAAAGAAGAGTTCACGACTTCTCAGAACTTGCAGCAAAAGTTAAGAACGCCGATGCTATTATTATGATAGGTGGTATTTCAGCAAGAATGGAAGGTGAAGGTGGCGATAAGGCTGATATTGAACTTCCTGTAGTTCAGCAGCGTTTGCTCCGTGCTATGCACTCAACAGGTGTTCCTGTAGTTTATGTTAACTGTTCAGGTTCAGCTATTGGTTTTGAAAGCGTAGAGGGTCAGTATGATGCTCTTATTCAGGCATGGTATCCTGGTCAGGGTGGTGCAAAGGCTTTGGCTGATGTTATCTTTGGTGACTACAACCCATCAGGTAAACTTCCTGTTACATTCTACAAGTCAACAGCTCAGCTTCCTGCTCTTACAGATTATAATATGGAAGGCCGCACATATCGTTACTTCCACGATGAGCCAATGTATGCATTCGGTTACGGTTTGAGCTACACCACATTCAACTATGGTGAAGGTAAACTTTCAAAGAAATCTATCAAGGCTGGTAGCAATGTTAACATCACAGTTCCTGTAACTAACACAGGTAACTTGGCAGGTGAAGAGATTGTTCAGGTTTACGTTAAGGCTTTGGATAACCCAACAGCTCCTATCAAGTCATTGAAGGGCTTCCAGAAGGTTAACATTCAGCCTGGTAAGACTGCAAAGGTTAAGATTACTCTTACTCCTGAAGCATTCGAATATTATGATGAATCAATTGATGAACTTTCAGTACGTCCTGGTAAATACCAGATTCTTTACGGTTCATCATCAAGAGATGAAGACTTGAAGTCACTTGACTTTGAAGTCCTCTAACAACCAACAATAACCATATTTTTTTTTGAAGAGGGTGTGTCAGTTTTGGCACACCCTTTTTTAAATCTGTGACTTTTTTGGCGTTTGGAATTAGATTACGTTTTTTCTTTATCTGTGCATTCGTGTTGTTGAAGAATACTATTTTTGTTTTGTGAAAACAATAAAACTATGAAAACAATGGAACATATATTAAGAAGATGCGTGCGCGTGATTCTGAATTGAATGTCAGGTGGGGTATAATTTGTACCCCTACTCGAATGATGGCTTCGAATAGGTAAACACATTAACAACGCTTTGTAGGAGGAATTAAACCCAGAACTGTTGAGGTCAAAAAACGGTTTGACTCAAGTTGTCGCAAAATTTGCGACAACTTGAGTGATATGGGTCTTGGTCTCACCACTGTAATCAAACTCAGCTTTACGCCGGAAGAGATACTAAGTAGAGTTTAAGATAAAGCCATCAGCCCTTTAGGTTGGTGGCTTTGGTGTCCTATAGTGCATACTAAATCTTTTTTGTATCTTCGCACTGGTATAATAATTGGGAATGAAAAAGAGAGAAGATAAGTTGGTTGCACCGGGTGGAGCAGAAAGGGTTTTACTCCATACTTGCTGTGCCCCATGTTCTGGTGCCATAATAGAGGCAATGTTGAACAATGGGATAGAGCCGGTAATATACTACTGCAATCCAAATATCTATCCGTTGGAAGAGTACGAAATTCGTAAGAATGAATGTAGCAGATATGCTGAAAAGTTAGGGTTGCAGATAGTGGATGCCGATAATGACCATTCAGCCTGGTTGGAATGTGTTAAGGGGCTGGAAGCAGAACCGGAACGTGGTGCGCGCTGTCTGAAGTGCTTTAAGTTGCGTTTGACAGCCTGTGCCAAATATGCTGCAGAAAACGGCTTTATGGTAATTACATCAACTCTCGATTCCAGCCGTTGGAAGAGTCATGAACAGATAGTTGAGGCCGGCAGTTATGCAGCTTCGCTATACGAAAATATCACATATTGGGACTATAATTGGCGTAAAGGTGGGCTTACTGCACGAAGGGCTGAAATTATAAAAGAGAACGATTTTTATAATCAGCGTTACTGTGGCTGCGAATTCAGTATAGGCCATATGAAAGATAGTAAACCGCTTATCCGTAAGGCAGTAAAGGAGAGAGTTGCTGCCATGTCTGAATCGGATAAACAGACGGAAGCGGATGTTTTATTCAGCTATCTGGAAAATTTAGAACAGGTAAGAAACAGCAAAAAGATACTCCTGTATCACCCAATGGCAGATGAAATAGATGTAATGAAAGCTGTGCGGAAATGGGCAGAGACCAAAGAGATATATCTGCCTGCCATAGAGGGTGATGATATTGTGATTAGACAATATAAAAGCGAACAGGATTTAAAGATAGGAAAGTACGGTATCTTGGAGCCTGTGGGTGCAGTGTTGGATAATCCTGAAGAGATAAATCTGGTAATTGTGCCGGGACGTGCTTTCGATATTCGTGGCTATCGTTTGGGACGTGGCAAAGGATATTATGACAGGTTGCTACCCAAAATGAGAGCTATTAAGATAGGTGTCTGTTTTGACTGCCAGTATATTTTCCGTGTGCCGGCAGAAGAACATGATATTCCTATGGATTATGTAGTTTGTAGAAAATTGATTGAGAAATGATATTCTGGTATTCGGGTTGTGGAAATAGCAGGTTTGTGGCAGAAGAGTTGGCTAAAGGGTTAAATCAGGATTTGGTGTTTATACCCGATGCTGCAAGAAACGGTAATGAGTATATTGTTCCAAATGAAGAGGTGGTAGGTTTTGTATTCCCAATATATGCCTGGGCTGCTCCAAAAATAGTTACAGAGTTTATTGCAAAGATGCGGTTTGAACACAGACCAAAATATCTGTTTGCTGCAGTTACCTGTGGCGATGAAACTGGCTACACATACCGTACATTCGGTAAATTCCTGACAAAGCAAGGATTGAAGCTTGATGCATTTTTCTCCTTTAAAATGCCTGAAACATATATAAATCTTCCGGGCTTCAAACTGGATACTCCTGAAAACGAAAAGAGTAAGATAGATGCAGTTAAAGAACAATTGCCAAAAGTAATAACCTCAATTGCAAAAAGAGAACAGGGTAACTTTGATGAACTGAAGGGTGGGGCACCTTTCCTGAAAAGTTACATATTAAAACCGCTCTTTTATGGATTGCTTATATCGGATAAACCTTTCAATGTGAATGACAGTTGTAACGGCTGCGGTAAGTGTGCAAAAGAGTGCCCGCTACAGAATATAAGTATGGTGGATGGCAAACCAAAATGGAATGGAAACTGTACCAACTGCATGAGTTGTTATCATCGTTGCCCAAATAATGCCATCAACTTTGGAAAGCAGACTTGCGGCAAAGGTCAGTACTATTTTAATATGCCACAAAAGGCCAACCATCAGAATCGAAAATAACTCTTCTGGTGAATAGCTTCGAAGCACCGTTGTGCTGTTTGTCGTATGCGTGGCAGAAAATGCGCCATCCATCTCCAAAATCATAAACTGAACAGTGGCCTATACCTGCATAACGTTCGTCAGGTCCTAATAGCAGTGTGCCGCCTCCTTGGTCCAGAGGAACACCATCTTTGTCTAAATATGGTCCGTCAACTCTCTTGGAACGGCCTACCACTACTTTGTAATTACTGTTTAATCCTTTGCAGCAGTAGTCCCACGATACAAACATATAGTAATATTTACCCTCTTTTATTATAAAAGGTGCCTCAATGGCATTTGAACCTGCCTGTGGAGCAGCTGCAGAACGTTTCAAATCTTCTTCCGATATGTTGTTTGTACCGTTGTTCGGAGCATAACGTCTTGCTATTGTCTTGGGTTCTCCAATGGGGGTGATAAAGTCTTTTTCTAACTGTACTATCTGTATGCCATCCCAGAAAGAACCCCAGGTGAGCCATGGGTTACCCTTCTTGTCCATTATCAGGTTAGGGTCTATTGCGTTCCAGTTGGTCTCTTTGAAACTGCGTACAACTGCGCCTTGATCTTCCCATTTGTATGCCGGTGATGATGGATTCAGTGTTGTGTTGGTGGCCACGCCTATTGCCGATTCATTCTTGCCAAAAGATGAGCAGCTATAGTACAGATACCATATTCCATCGTGGTGGTAGATGTCGGGAGCCCAGGTATGACCGCGATATCCGCCTACACTCTCTACAGCCCATTGCGGTGGTGTGCGTAATGCTCCGGGCAGATATTGCCAACTTTGCATATTGTCTTCAGATTTCATTATGCCTACACCATTTCCGGTTGTAAACATATAGTACGTACCATCTTCGTATGCAAGTACGGGGTCGTGTACGTCAGGGTATGTTACTGTGCGCTGGGCTGTTACGCTTCCACACATCAGCATAACAAGTAGCTGTAATGCAAATACTCTTTTTGTATTTATCTTCATCATAAATCAATCTGTTAGTAATTATTGTAAAGGTAGAGATATAGTACTGAATATGCAACTTATTGAATTTTTTTCTCATCTCTTTAATAAGATTCAATAGATATAAGATTTTGTAAATTTTGCAAAAGGTGATACATCATTTCAATAAAAGCAGTAATATTGCACAAACAATAATTAAATTTACATATATGATAGAAAAAAGATGGGGATACTATTTTGTGGTTATTCTGATGTTTGCATTGTTTGTTACGGGGTGTCAAAAAGAGGATGATTTGCATATCATAACAGCCGATTTTACAGAGTTTGCAATTGAAGAGGAGGTGAAACCTGCGCTGATAGATGCAGATAACAAGATGGTTACAGTATATGTGAACGATTCCATTACGATGCGTGCGGTTACAGTTAAGAGTATGCAAGTTACCAATAATGCCATTATTGAGCCGGCAATTGCCATTGGTAGTGTATTGGATTTGTCTGAACCTAAGATGGTCTATCTTAAAACCAAACAAGACTATTTGTGGCGAATAAATGCTCATATAGCCAATACTGATTCCATAGTTGAAGATCCATCGGGGTATGCACGTATAGTAGTTCCAAATCTGGATTTCGATGAGTGGTACCTGAAAGATGAAAAACATTGGTATCCTAACAGAAATCTATCGGCAGCCAACTATTGGTGGGATTCCGGAAACAGAGGAGCAAACATACTTGGACCAAAGAATCCTACAAGTCCTGAAACCGATTTCGTAGTTTCCGGCACTGCTGCCAAACTGAAAGCTACATCTGTAATGGGTATATTGGCATCGGGCAGTATCTTCTTAGGAAAGTATGTAAAGACATCAGGTTTGGGGGCAGAACTTGCAATGGGACGTAATTTCAATAGTCGTCCGGTTGCTTTGAATGGCTACTATTGCTATCATCCCGGTACAATAGACAATGCAAAATCGCCATACGCAAATATGAAAGGAAAGAAGGATTACTGCTCAATCTATATTGTTCTTGGCGACTGGAAAAACCGTGTAAAGATAGATACAAACGAAGGGATATTCTTGGATATTGAAAACGATCCAAATATAATAGCATACGCCGAACTATCTACAAATGAAGATAGCGGTAGTGAATATCTGCCATTCAGATTGCCATTGGAGTATAGAAATGACCGTACTCCCACTCAGATACTTATAGTGGCATCGTCGTGCAAGTACGGTGATTATTTTACAGGCAGTTCAAACAGTCTTCTCTATGTAGATGAATTCTCTTTAGAGTATTGATACTAAACTATTTCAATGTGAAAATGTAAGTTGATATTGAGTTGGGAAGCAATTCAATATTCAACTTGCTGTTTTCGCAAAGCACATTGCTGCTTACTATATTCCATTGTTCGCCATCTGACATAGAACCGCTGGTGCGGATATGTGTAACCTTTGATTTTCCACTATGGAAATCGCTAAGGTCAATATTCATGTTTTGGTTGTTTGCAGTGGTGTTGGTGCATACCACAGTTATCTGTTTGCCTTTGCTGTCAATAGCTGCCATGGCATTGCATCCTCTGTTCAGACCATTGTTGCAGATAATCAGGCTTGAACCAGGGCGTATGTATCGGGTAAACTGTCCGAACGCATAATATTTCTGGGTAAGTATAACCTCATCAGTATCATGGTTAGCGTATGCTGTACCCCAATAACCTCCCATAGTCTGTAACGGACCTTTATCTACACGTCCTTTGTAACCATCTTTAGATACGTGGGTATCTATTCCCTGCCACAATACCCAAGCCGATGGTTCCATGGCGGTTATGTCATTGATTATTTTGTTTGCAAGCCATAGAGCTGCACTCATTTCGCCTGCATTTGTTCCTGCTGTACCGTTTCCATCTACTTCGCTCATCCACAGGTTTATATTCTCTTCTTTTGCCAACTGTCCCAATTCGCGTATTCCGTTCACACCGTATGTGTGAGCACTTATTCTGTTTATTGCAGCGCGTGCCTGAGGTGTCATCAGTTTAATCTCTTCTATCTGCTTGCCGGGGTTGGTTTCATCGCTTGCGGTAAGTATAATGTTGTCTATACCATATCTGGTCAATGCTTTTTTTGTTTCAATCAGAAGTTTTGATTGGGATTCTCCTGCATCTATATGACAACCCTCCTGCTTGTAGTTGAATGCAGGCCAATAGTTTGTGTTTGGTTCGTTCATTGGCGAAATGCTCTTTACATCCAGCTTTAGCTTTTTCATCATATAGTGTGTAACGTGAGCCAGATATTCTGCAAAATCGTCGTAAGCATCGGCGCGAATATTGTCTTCGTCCGATTTGAAATTACCGGTAGAACAGCCGCTGACTGTCATAAAATATGGTGGTGAATTTGAGAATACTTCAATATATGCGTCCTGTCCGGCTGCTTTTGAAGCGGCTTTCAGAACATTTAACTGACGGAAATCGGCATCGTAATCATATTCGTATTCTCCAGTCTCTGCATTGTAGTATTGCCAACCGGGTACATCGGAATCGGTGCGGGTTATGTGGTTGTGGGTAGGATCATCGCCTCCTCCTATGTTGTAACGCATTATGTTCAGCCCCAATCCTTTCTTGCTGTCAAAAAACAGTTCTGCCGATTTTTTTGTCAGGGTGGGGTTGTAGCCTATTCTATTTGCCCACCAGCAGAGTGATGTGCCCCAACCTTCCCAATAACCGTTATTTGTGGTAATCAGGTTTTTCTTCTCCACTTTGATAGTGCTCTGTGAATAACCGGTTGCAAATAGGGAAATTATAACCGCTAATAGAATTAATCTCTTTTTCATAATTGATTAGTATTTGTTTACGATGCGAATATAGGATTTATTTATATAAATAAGGAGTTTTTTTAAGAAAAAAGCGTGTTGGTTTGTTTATGAAAAATAAATGTACTACTTTTGCGGTCGCAAATTTTATTAATTAATAATTCATAATCAAAACAAATTATGATTCAGTACGAAACCGTTTTCATTTTAACTCCCGTTTTGTCTGATGCTCAGATGAAGGAAG